>JBFILF010000044.1:0-17425 GCA_041599835.1 Pirellulaceae bacterium | reverse complement strand
TAACCAGTTGTCAAAAAATTGCTCAACCAAAGGTGAGTCATCTTTTTGATGGCAGTGCTGTCTGCCAGTCGATCAGCGAAACAAATCATGGATTTCATTCGACGCTGCCCCCCAAAATTACCACCAAAATGCCGGAACGATTGCAAAAACCAGTTAGTAAAGAGAATTCCAACGGCCGCTTTTCTGGGCCTTCCCTTGAAGTTTTTGCATGGGAAAAAATAGGGCCGTCGGGCCATTTATTTTATAAAGCCTTTTCTCGCGAAAGTGAGAAGCGGCTTTTTTGTTGTCATATGACTCCATCAAGGCACTAAACTGGTTGTCACAAAACTGGTTGTGCTCTGATAGCATCAGCTAAATGACAATCGAACCTTAAAATGCCAATGGATGACAACATGGTTGCATGCACCCGTCATTTTGCGCTGGCGTTTATCGTTGTGATCGCCAGTGGCTGCGCCAACCAAAATGCCGCATTGCCCAATTCCGATGCGGACAACACGGCAAAGCATGATTACAAACAAACGTCTGAGCATTCGGAAATACAGCCGACCCTGGGTTGCGTTTTTCCTTGTGAAATCATTGCGGAATTCGACACTGGTAATGGCACAAGCCAATCGGTCACGCGAATTTCTGCCGGTACGAAACATTCGATTAGGTCAACGTTTGGTGGCGGTGACGAATCAGTCGGTGAACGCATCATCGAATTTGTGAAACACGAACTGGGTCAGGACGTGTACCGATTTCGTTTCAGTGGCCCTGATGGCTCCATCGATCATACGTTGAGATTCGCGGGTGACGCCAAGGTGGAATTCACGGAGTCGAATCATAGCGTCAGCATACACCCGTTGAAGAACTTTGATAATGAATGAGAGAACTCAACGACCCGGCAGCCAAATCGGCTCACGTCTCCAAACAGCCATCTTCGATGTTTTGAAGCAAACCGAAAGGAGTTCGCGATAGAATGCTGCTGGATCAGTGACCGTCCGGGCTTTGCAGCGCTTAATCTTCCTTTAATTTCCCCAAAATTCTTGAGCCGGGTGGTTGGGCCGGTTACAAAAACGTCATTCAGAACTCAGGCCTACGTGAAATCAGAACGTAGCCAAAAGAGTGTCATCATGATCTCAACAACCATCCGTGCCTGTTCTGCCGTCGTGCTGCTGCTGACGGTCTCGGCGAGTTACGCAGATTTCACAGTGACCGGAGTAGAGACGTCTCCGGGCAACTACTCCTTTCTGCTGCAGGGGATGCCCGGTGATCCCATCCAACATCGAACCACTGGCATGTTTGAGATTCTCGATTTTCGAATTGATGTCCCCGGTGTCCTCATCGGCACACCGATGGGCACAATTTTCGATGGGACCAATACGATGACGGCCAGCCTGTTCGGCTGGACGGCTGGTCCGGGTACTTTTGACGAGTTTGACCCGGGAGGCGTCAATGCGCAGTGGGTCAGCTTGCAAGCTGATCCGGGTGTACCCATTGACACGATTCCCTGGACGTTTGTATCCCAGGAAAACCTTAACGGTTTCGCCAGGTCCATTCCCGAACCATCCGTCGTCGCCAGCTGCTTCTGTTTGGGGTCGATCTGCTTTTTGGGCTGCTCTCGCCGTAAGCGCAAAAGCGTTATCTAACGGGGAGCGGAAGTGGCCGCAGCAAAAAACAGTCGGATAACAAAAGAATTGCGGATCAACATCGGGACATGAGGCGAAATCGGCGGTGTTGCGATGCCGCCAGGATCCCCAATCCCAACAACGTTTCGACCGGGGACCGGTTCAGCGCGGGCGCAAACTCTGATTGTGCTCAGACTTTATCCGTTAACCGTTGTGCCGCCGGCTTGCCCGGCGGTTGCCACCATATCACTTTGCAAACGTTTGTTGCCGTTCAGTCAAACCCAAAACACGCATAGTCGACGAAGAATCCCCAACGCATACTTTCACCCGTCCAGTCGTCTCCGTCCGCGTGGAGGACCGTGATGCGAGCCGTGATGCCCGAGCCGATTACCAGCAGGTTTTCTGGGACAAAAACAAATGCGGTGTCCTGATCGTTGGCCTCGACCAACACTTCCCCGTCGAGCGTTTCAATGACCAAATCGTAACGTTGACTTTGTCCGGCGTTTTCCAGCCTTGGTACAGCGACGGTCAGCTCCTCCAATCGGATATGTTTGCCACACACCGAAATGCCGGTCGAACTGGTGCGGTCAGTCAAAAACGGGTAGTTTGCCATTTCATTTTCGACCAAAAAAAACGTCTGCCCGAACTCGCCCGCCTCGATTTCCTCGTTGGTCAGCGTATCGGTTCCCGTGTACGACTGGGACGCGATCTGGTCACCCAACCACCGGACTGACTCAGCCCGGTTGACCTGGCCAATTTGCTCGCCGGTAACATCGATCTGGATCACCACGAATTCATCTTCACCGGCACGAATGATCGGGCGTCCATCCGGGTCGAGAATCTCCGAGCTCGGGGTGATTATGATTTTGTCTTCGAGTGCCGTGCTGATCACCGTTGCGGCGTTGTTTGCATCGCTGCCGCGGCGGATTGAAACAGTCACGGTCGGCGAGTCACCATTCTCGCGGACCAGCCACTCGACGGTGACTGGGCACGAATCGTGCGAACACACCAGATTCGGGCTGACTCGGAAATACACCAGTTCGGCAGCATCGGTTCTCGCGAGCCCGCCATCATCGTCGCTCGACAACACGGTCATCAACACAATGACCAGGGCCGCCGCGATCAGCAAGGATATGAGTACGGCGACGAATGCGCCTCCCGATCGAGTTGTCATAGTTTCGCAGCCTCGACAATTTCCGATATGAACAAAACACACAATCGCAATCTACTAAAGAAATCGGCGGCCAGAAACCGGGATGGGTGGGCACGCCAAGACACCCGCCCCCAAGACACCCGAAGAGAAACTGAACGAATGAAATGCGCGCCGGATTTGTCGCTCATCAATCAGAACCACGTTTTGACTTGTCGAAGTCGATGCGCACGGTACACTGTTTATCAAATAGGCTATCGGGGTCTATGATTGCGTCGCGACAACAACATTTGTGGCAGCTTCCAGCCGACCCTTCAAAGGGTGTGCAGAATCAAGACGTCGACTTGGGGCCCTTCCACGTAAGTATCAATTCACGGGGATATCTAATGCACATGCGTCAGATCGCGGCGGCGATTTTCCTGGCGATTGTTTGCTTTTCTAACTGTCAATTTGCTGTCGCACAACAATCGGAATTCCGAACTTGGACGGACAACACCGGTCAATACACGGTTCGTGCCAAGTTGCTGCAGGTTATCGGTGATCAAGTTGAACTTCAGAAAAGCCATGGGTCCACGATTAGGCTTCCGCTTGCGCGATTGAGCCAACAAGATCGACAGTTTGTCGAACAACAGTCAACCGATCCGGAAGCAATCATGGAGCCTGGCGATGCGAAACCGGTCGCAAATTCGTTGGTCGACCTGACGACCGCTCGTGAAGTTGTGCTCGAGAAACATTTTGATTGGCAGGTAAAGCCTTCGTCGCTTGCGCGGCGCGATCCGCGTGATCCCCAGCCGCTTGAAATTCCATATTGGGATCCCGAAACGACCACTTCTTCGTTTCGGACCAACCATTTCCTGGGCAGCAAGTTGAGTTTGATGCGCAATCGCACGCGGGACATGTGGGTGATGACTGAAATGCAGTCCCAAGCCTACCCGGACACCAAATGGAAGCAAGGACGGGCCACCGTCATCGACTGGAAATCGCACGAGGTCCTCAACAGCTCATTTGTGCTCCCGGCGGGTCCTGTCATGGCCCTGAGCCCATCTCTGCAGAGACTTGTTATTGCCGAGGATCCGCGATCGCCCCTCTTGAACAGCTGGCGAATTGAGCTTTGGGAGCTCAGCGGTGATCAGTTTATGGGAAAAAGCCTGATTGAAATACCATTTGAAGAGTTTTCATCTTCCGGCGACCCGCGTCCCTATTGTGAATTTGTCGACGAAAATCGCATGTTGTTTAGCGCATACAAGATTCCCCATCGCCTGGCGGCATTGTGCGATTTTTCGACCGCTAGAATCGATTGGTTTGTCAACGCGGATTGGAATTGTGTTCCGTGCTTGTCTCACGACGCGCAAACCCTGTTTGTGCAAAAACGCGGCGATATCTATGCCATCGATGTGGCAACGGGTAGGCCGATTGGGACGATTAAAAATCGCACAAAAGCTTCTGGTACTTTAAGTATTTCACCGGACGGCAGCCAGTTAATCTTGGTGGAAGCTGGATACGTCATCGTATTTGATTTAATTCAGGGCCGGATGGTTGACTCGTTTTCACTCTCACCGCTCACATTCGCCTGGCGCCCTGGACAGGAACTCGAAGTCGAGTGGCTCAACGATCGCCGATTTATCTGCAAGTGGAGCGAAGTCAGTTCATCAGTTACCCGTTTTTTGATCGCCGACCTGAAACATCGGCAAGCCGTGGCAATTGTGTGGGCGCCCCTGGTCCATCTATCGGGTGTCGACGATAGCGGCCGTTTTCATTTTTTTACGCTGGAGCACCCCAACGTATTTGTCGGAACGTTGGATTTGAGCGACGAATCGATCGAACAAGTCATTGAGGATTCCGTGGACAATCGGCTCGTGTTTGACAAAAGCCAATCCATGACGCTCGTCTGCGATTTCGTTTGTGATACGGTTTTGCGATATCGACATGACGGCAAATTTTATCGCGACGTAACCCGTGATGTTGATTACAGCGAACGCGTACGTGGTCACCTGGAAACTCAATTTGTGGCAGCAGGTTATCAAATTAGTGCTGATTCGGAATTCGTTGTTTCATTCATCGCCAAAACTCCGGAACAGGCGAACAAGGGGTACAACCGAGGTTTGATTCCGCGCGACAAAAAAGACCACATAAACGGAAAACCGCCCTCCGGCGCGGAATACCTCAACTGCTGGGTGCGGCCCAAGTACGGCTTTACGGAATACGCCAAGATCACACAAGCTGGTCAAATGATCACCAATTTGCACGGCGCTTGGCACGTCGATTTCGCCGCCTACCCCAATCGATTGGTTCCCGTCATTTATCCGGACGAAACTATAGATCGAAGATTTGAGAACTTTGTCGTGCTGGATTTTTACGCGCGCTCGCTTGAGTTCCCTTACTTTACCATTGACAAATCCGGTATCGAATTAAGCGAGTTTCGAGATACGCAGGGCAACCGCATCGACGTTAAATAACGAATGCAGCGCGGGTGCGGCCGCCAGCGAAAAGCTTTTCTCCCACTTGACGTCGAAACATGGCCCTCGTCGCAGAATTCCTGGCGGCCAACACGGCTATATCCGCGGCCAAATGGCCGGCTGTGTCCGTTAGCGACCACGGATTGTTATCTCGGTTGGGTTTGGGCCTCGCGCATGATCTGTACAGCTGCCGAACAACCCAGCCGGTTGGCGCCCACTGCGAGCATGGCCTGGGCCGTTTCTAGATCACGAATCCCTCCAGCGGCTTTTACTCCCAGGCGATCTCCAACGACAGCCCGCATCAACTGAACGTCATCCTCAGTCGCCCCGGATTTCGAAAACCCCGTTGAAGTCTTGACGAACGCCGCGCCGCCGGACATCGCCAGCAGGCATGCCAATATTTTTTCTTCATCCGTTAACAGACACGCTTCAATGATCACTTTAACGGCAGCTGCACCGGCGGCGTCGACCACCGAACGAATGTCGTTTTCGACCGCCGCAAATTCACCCGCCTTCAAACCTCCGACATGCAGAACCATATCAACTTCGGTCGCACCGGCTTCCACTACGCGCTTGGCTTCGTCAGCTTTCGTCCTGGTCAAATTCGAGCCAAGCGGAAAACCGACGACCGTCACCACCTGACAACCTATTTTTTCAAGAAGTCGCTTGGCGTCGGGCACGTACACCGGATTGACGCATACGCCACAGAATCTGAATTCCGTCGCTTCTTCGCAAAGCTGTCGGACGGCCCCTCGCGTTGCATCGGGGGCCAGCAATGTATGCTCGATTGCGGTAGCAATTTGGGCGGCGTCAAAAACATGGTCACTTGGGACTGGATCCGGTGCAACGGCCTTCGAAATTGCCATACCAATTGATTTCAACTGCTCGATGGCCGATTGAATCCGATCATCCTGAGTAGAGGAGGAATTCATCGCGCATCCATCTTGCGGCCAATTTGTTGAAGTTAACCTGGTCGCGCGCTGCCGTCGCCCGACGACTCAGTTACATGTTATCGATTTCACCGCGCCAACTCCAGCAACGGTTTCTCAAGGTTGTCACGACTCGTTGCAACTGTTGCCTGTCTGGCGGTCAGTCGTCGTTTGCGGCGTCACCCCACGCGGGATTCCACCTGAGGAACTCAGCCGTTCCCTCGGCGATTTTTTGGCTGGCAATTTGGTTGGCCTCAACGGTCGCCACATAAATGCCCCCTGATTCCTGAACCCCAGACGCATAAACCAAACGACGCCCGCCCGGGCTCCAATCAAAGTCAGCGGCCTTATCACCCATCGCGACGACTTCTCGCTCCGTGGCATTATCGACGTCCAACACCAATAGAAGCCATTGGTCGTTTCGCCGGGCCAAATACGCCAACTGATGGCCGTTGGGAGAAATGTGGGGGCGAGTCTTGTCGCCATTTGAACGAGTTACCAAAGTGACCGCCGCTTCATCGTCGGTCGCGTCCGGATCGATCGAAAAAATTTGCATGACACCATCGTGCCCGCCCAAAAAATAAATCAGATTCGTGGCGCGGCACCAGTCCGGGCGCGATCCTCCCCACAATCGCCGCAAATTTGAGCCATCGGCATCGACCACCCAAATGGAACTGCGCGTCTGGCCGGCGCTTGTTGTGGCATACGACTCAAACACCAGCCGGCGGCCGTCAGGAGACCAGCAGGGTGGCTGGTCGCGATCGCCTGACTGGGTTATTTGTTTGCTCGCGCCTCCCTGGCCATCACAAACGAATACGCCATTGGGTGCGTCTCTCATGTAGGCGATTTTGCTCCCGTCATGCGAATAGACCGCGCTGCGTACCCCCCCAGTTTCAGCTGCAATCAACCGCGACGTTTCCTGATTGGCCAACGTCACTTGCCAAATCTCCCAACCGGGACTGTCGTGACTCCAAAACAGGATAGTTTTCCCATCCGGCCGCCACACGATTGGTCGATTGAGACCGTATCGTGGATCGCGGGCAAGCTTTCTTAGTTGGCTGCCGTCTTCGTTAATCACGCAGACGTCGCCGTTTCGCATGAATGCTATTTGTTGGGCCGAACACAACCTGCCAGCCGACATACAAAAAAGGATCCATAAGAAACTGGCCAGCGCGATGCGCCGCATGATTTGACCTTTGGAATTTCGCGGAGTCACTGCTCAGCTCCTACGATTGCGATCGTGCAAAACATGCGTCGGCGTTTCCCTCACCCTTTGAGGGTTCGACGGACCAGCACGTTTTCTGGAATCACCCCGGCGATCACCAACTCAATAAACTCGTGGTGGAACCACTTTGACACCAACCATCGTTGACAGGACGTCTACAAACAACCTAGATTCCTTTTCCTGGCTGCCGGTCCAGTCATATGTGAATTCTTGCCAATACATCCAATCGGGCAAAGGACCATCATTGCTGAACGTTCCTTCTCCGACGAAATTGAAAAGGTGAATTTCCTGGTCAGGTGTCTTCAGTCGCAACCCCACCGTAAAACTGTCGAAACTGTCGTGCCCCCACGACACGTATGAATCTGGGGATAAATTGCTGTAGCCGTAGGTAATCGCAGCTATTTTTGCGAAAGGTATTTTTCGCCTCCGCGCAAATAGCCAGGCGTATCGCGAATCCACTGTCAATGTCTGAAACCTCGGGTCAACAGTAACTCGGCGAAACAGCATACCGAGTGTCAGCAGCCGCACGCGCCACGCCGTGGCGGCCTCCATACAACCAGCAACCTTACGAACTCGAGGACATATCGCCAATAACCGCATAGGAAAATTTTACGAAACCGCACCGGGACCGGCGAGTCGTGTGCCGGCGCGGGGATGCAGCAAAACATGTCCCACGATGTCGCAATCCCGACTCGCTCTCTTTGCTGGCGAGGCGAGAGTATCGGGTGCGGACAGGTCGCCAGCGATCGAGTCCAGCGTTTTAGTCGTCAGATCCGTAAACATCGCCAAATTGTCCGCGCGTTTGCTGCATGTATTGTTCAACGAACGCTTGCGCTTCTGACGGCGATGAGGCTTTGTCTTTTCGCGCGTATTTTTTGCCAGGTGTTGACGACTTTTCGTTTGTCTCGGCCCGCGGCGTTTCGCAACCACCGGTCAGGCGCCGACGGCAAGCACGGCTACACCACTAAGTAACCATCCAAGACGACGTCTAAATAAATCTCGTTTCATGGGCAATCTCCACACGATGACTCCGGGTACATGCCCGCGTTGTAGTTTAGGACGGAAAATTTCTTGAAGCCTCGTTTGTGGCCGGACGTCAAAGTTGCATGACGACATTTCCCGCCATAATGCCCAAAAGAAACATGTTGCATTGCCACAACAACGACGTTGTCTTTTTGCCTCATCATCGCGGCTTTGCCTTGTTTTGGCGAAGATTGTGAATGTGGAACGCCAATTGCGTTTCTTGGTTGCCTGCCTCTGCTGCACCTCGCACCAGACAGATACCGTCACCAAAGAACGAGGGAAAACCCATGCCACCGATTATCTTGCCGCTGGAATCAGAAAAATATTTGCGAGACGCGCTGGAAGTTCAAATTGATGAGGTTCGTAAAGAAAAACGCAAAGCAGCAATACGAGACTACTTCGCCTTCGCATCTGGTTTGTTTGTCATTTTTCTGAGCGTGTTGTTGGCCGAGCAAGTCCTGAATTGGTTCAAGTGGGCGGACGAGGTAATGAAGAGCATGAGTTAAACGCCCTGATCATAGTCTTCTTTCCCTTTCCGGTTTGCTCGGCACTTGGGTGCGTACCAATGCCCCACGGCGAGAAGCGCCGATAATCCGCGTTTATTTTGACCCGTACGCCGCGGGCGTTTCCTTTCCGCGGAGAGTCTGTTTTGCGGTATGCCACCAGCCGGGGCGATCTAATTCGTGGTATTTGGAATCCGCGGGAAGATTCCGGGTCAAATGTTCGTGTGCCGCGGACAGGTTGTGATAGGGGATGGTGGGAAACAGATGATGCAGCGCATGAAACCGAATCGTGAACGGGAAAAACAGCCAGGTCAAAAAACTGTTCTTACTGTAGTTGCATGAGTCCATAATGTGATCGGACATGCTCATTTTTTCGCCATGACTTTCGAAATGGTGGTCGGCAAAAAAACGCATTTGATTAAACAGCAAAATTACGATCGCCAGCAGATATAACTGCGGAATCCGCGCCCAGGTCGTGACGCCCAGTAAAATGCCCATGGGAATCAACCAAGCCCGGGCACAGCAAAGCAGCTCAACCGTTGCGAAAGCCTTGCGGTCAATTCGCTTGACGTTGCGATCGTAATTCCAGTTCAGCGTAAATGACGATAGTTTCCGCAACGTAAATTCCCGCCACCGCGGATGAAAAAAGGAGGCCGGTGCCAAAATGAATCGGAAGAACACAAACAGCGGGTAAATCAAAACGTGAACAACGTAAAAAGCCGTGCTGGCGAGGCTGCCGGGTTTAAAGACGTTGATGATGTATTCGGGATCTTGCGGTGTACCATAAAATCGACCCGAATGGTGGTCGCGGTGGTGGCTGGTGAAAAAAGTGGACGGAAACATCGTGGGAACTCCCACCAGCAGATTCCACACGATCTTGAAGCCTTTCAGTTGGCTGCGGTTGAGATGTGAAACCTCGTGCACCATCGAATTACTGCGATACAACCAGAACACAGCCAGCGGAAATGCAATGATTTGAGGCCAGGACCATAAAGGCGAGACCAGATAAATTGTGGCTGCCGCGTAAGCGCAGATCACGCACAAAACCAAATCGGTCCAATACCTGACCCCGTTGACCGCGAAAAAATCAACGGAAGAATCTTTCATGACGGTTCGCGCATCATGAATCCAGTCGTCAACAACTGCGGACATGACAATCCATTCCTAATTCGATGAGTGGCTGGGCCGCATGAGATGTTCGAAACGGCCGCGGGCATGCACAAATTGAGGCGACGCAAGTAGCAATGAAGTCGTCAGTTGTTCATCCAATGAACCAGGTGTCGACGAAAGGCGCTGAGCAATAGTTTATCGGAGGGAACCGCGAAAAAATAGCTGGTCGGCAACTTACAGCGAACCGCATCCTCAATTGCAACGGCCCAATCTAGCGTTTATTCGAAAACAATACAATTGCATTGGCCCCAGCACTTAAATAGCAAGTAATTGGCGACCAATGGCCATCGCCAACAGGGGGGCGTCCTTGAAGCGCGCCCAGTTGTTGCAACGGTCGCCGCGAAACTTGCGCATCACCAGCCGCGACGGCAGTTCTTGCACGAATCAGCTTCCTCTCCATCCCGGTTTTACCTGATCCATCGGGTATGCACCCCGAATACGTTGGACTGTGTTTAAGCGACCATTTTTCTCAGCTATATTATGGATTGTTTCGGGGGGTGGGCAGACCGTCATAGCCGTTTTCGTGGATGAGATTTCGATGCAAAAAAGACCCCGCTCAATTGTCTTGGTGGTCGCGATACCGTTGCTAGTTGTTGCCTGCAATTCAGCTTCGAATTCCTTCAAGCCCAGCCCAGCTCAGTATTCGGCGATGGTCATTGACGCAGTGAAGAATTTGCCGTGCGGGAGGCCCACCGATGCCGCGCCCGTCACCGCCGGCGCGTGGATCGTCGACGATCCGTCCAAGTCGCACAATCGGGCAATCGTGGCCATCAAAATCAGAATTGCCGACGACTGGTTCCTGGTCGTTCAAGCTCCAGACGGAGCGCCTCACACCGATCTGCAATTCGAGTTCTTCTCGGAAACCCAGATTGACGTCCGCGAGGATTTAAAGGCGCCCGACCCGGAATTCCGTGATTTTGGAGACGTGCTTGGCTCGTTTCTCATCTACGACGCTGATAACGAGTTTAATGTCAACTTTGACGACGAGGGCTACCGGTTGATCATCATTCAACAACCGGTCAGGTGGATCGGCTCGGACAAGCCAACTGAAATTAACGTACGTCTTTCGTATTCAGCGCTGACCGAGAACAAGCAAATCGAACCGACGACGCTGGTCGTCACGGCACGACCACTGCAGAACTGACGTTGGCAGCTCTTCAGGCAAGCCGGTGTAAACCAGTAATTTTGCCCGGTTTTTGAAGCCGATGTCGTCAACGCGGTAACGAACTCTCTATGACTGACGCATTTGGACCAGGGGCGGATCATGATGGCTTCGCACCCCCGAAAGATTTTCAGTTCGAACCGGAACTTCAACCTCTTCCGCCGCGCGGGATTCCGTATTTTCTGCGAGAAGGCCGCTACGCGCGCAGACAACGTAAAACCATCTGGTCGTTCGCGGTACTTGGCTTGGTTTTGATCGGCTTGGGCGCCCTGCCCATCATGAAGGTTTGGGGCCAATTTGTATTGCCGCTTGCCTACGTCGTCTGGATCGGAATCGCTTGCCTGTTTATTGCTGGCTTGATCGAGCTGGGATCGCGTTTGCTTTCCGGCGCCTTTCGATACGTTGAGGACGGTATTCCCATTGTGGCACGTGTTACCGAATTGTATTTGGCGCCGGCTGTGCTTGTGCATGGGCAGGGAGCGGCATACCATTTTGTGGCCGACGCCGAGTATTTGGACCCTGACTCAGGTGAGCTCACTTCGCGCCAATTTACATCTAATTCGTTTCCAGCGGATGTTAAGCACAAGCGAACGACGAGTTTTCGAGTAGGCGATTATGTCACGGCGATTTACTTGCCTAACAACCCGGAAAAAACGCTGCAGCTCTACGGATTTCTCGACTTGAATCCGCATGTCGGCGTCATCGATGTTGAATCGTCGGACAATCTATGGAAATCGCTGCTTACGGTCATCGCCATCCCGGTATTGTTTTTTGTGTTGGGTTGGAACGTATATGCGTACGGCCGCTATTGCCCGCTTGAATTACATTTCGCGCAAATGTGGATTCCGTTGGCCATTGGTGCGGTATTTTTCGGCGGCGCGCTGATCGCATGGCTTGTCATCGAATCGCGCGTTGAGGAACACAAACGCCGCGCCCTGAATGAACGCTCGCTTGAAACTGGCGGCCCCATTCAGTGGAGCCAAGAAGGGGATCAGGGCTGGTCGGCGTCCATGGGAGGAGGATTCATTTCCGTGATCCTGATCGCGGGTTCGTTGTTGTTGGGCGGACTAACGGTTTTGTGCTGGGCTTTTACAATTAACTCGCTATTGGACAATTCCCCGCCCGACGTTCGAAAAGTCGAAATTGACCAGTTGGTCGTGAGTACCCGTTATTTCATCTTTCGAGAATTCACCATCGAATACCATTTTCCCGGTGAAGCCGAAACGCACACACTGATGTCCACTCCGGAACAGATGGAAAAGCTCGCTGGCCTCAAACAGGGGCGGGCCCATGTCCACGCCGGGCGCCTTGGGTGGCCGTGGGTCAAGTCGATCGAGCGGTAACCAATATATTCGGGGGCGGATTGGCGCCATTCCACCGGAAAAATTGAGCCATCTTTGCTAGAATATCAGGCCCTGGCATGCAAGACGGTCCGCCAGCATTACTAGACAAATAATTGATTTTCAGTCGGTGAGGCAAAAACATGCATCGGAACAAGAATTCATTGATTGTCATTGCCGTGTCATGCCTGTTGTTCGGCGGACAATTGCACGCCAACGACAACTGGCCACAATGGCGCGGAGCTAATCTGGACAGCGTCAGTCACGAATCCAATCTTCCGGTAAAGTTCGACAAGCAAAATAACATGCTTTGGCGATTAGAACTTCCCGGTCCTGCCGGCGCCAGCCCCGTGGTATGGGAGGACCAAATTTTTCTGACCACCGTCGACGCTGACGACAACATTTGGCTGTTTTGTGTTGGTGCCGATGGCCAACAACAATGGAAGCAACAACTGCAAGGCAAAAACCGAAATACGAGGATGGATCGCGGTAACTCGGCCAGCCCCTCGCCCAGCACCGACGGGCGACACGTCTGGGCCAATTCGGCGGCGGGCTTCCTCGAATGTTTTGACATGGACGGCAACCCGGTGTGGAGCGTTGATCTACAGGAACGGTATGGCCGATTCGACATCCAGTTTGGAATGACGTCGACGCCGATCCTGGACAACGGCCGCTTGTACTTGCAAATGATTCACGGCAGCATGCGCGACCGCTCGACCAGCACGGGCTATGTCGTGGCGATCGACGCGGCCACGGGAAAAAACATTTGGACGCACGAGCGGCGGACGGATGCGACCGTCGAAAATAAACATTCCTACGCTTCGCCAACCATCTGCCGTGATGGCGAGCACGAATATTTGATAACCCACGGCGGCGATTACGTTATTGGACATTCGCTGGACGACGGATCGGAGATTTGGCGTTGCGGCGGCATGAACCCCCAAGGGCAGAGTTACAACCGTTTTTTGCGCTTCGTCGCCTCGCCCACGTACGTCGACGGAAAGATCATTGTGCCGTCGGCCAAAAGCGGACCGGTCCTGTGCCTCAAAACCGATCTGTCGGGCGACGTGACGGATGACAAAAACGCGTTCCACTGGGTGCTGGAGCGGGGAACGCCGGATGTAGCCACGCCGGTTTACCATAACGGGCTGGTGTTTCTGGCCCGTGAGAACGGAGCCATGCTCTGCCTGGATGCGAAAACTGGTGAGCAAGTCTACATGGAACGGATGTTTGCCGATCGACATCGCAGCACCCCGGTCGTGGCCGACGGCAAGGTTTTTGTGGCCGGCCGCGATGGGACGATTCTAGTTTTGGCGGCCGATCGCCAAGGGACCGTGTTGGCCGAGAACGAGTTAGACGAAGAGACGCTTGCTTCGCCCGCGATTGCCGACGGACGCATCTACATTCGCACGTTTGAAGCGCTGTATTGTTTTGCCAACGACACCAATTGAATTCCGGGGCCCCGGTTGCCGCCAAATTCTGAAAATGCGTTGCAAATCGCGCTTTGTGCTTATTCCCGGACTCCCAGTCGGCCGGGCATATCAGCCAACACGTATGCAGCGACGGCCATGGTGATGGCGCAATCGGTCAGTTCATCGGGATCGACCTTGTCGACCGTGTCCGCATGAGTGTGGTGCGTATCGAAATAACGCCGTCCGTCGACCTGCAAACCCAGACAAGCCGTGCCCAGCACTCTGAGTTGGCCGACGTCGACACCTGAAAATCCCGTCGTGACCCGGGTGGCGCCGATCGGTTCGAGCAGCTTGAGAATTTCACCCAGTTGCTCACCGGCGATTTCTTCCTGCCGATCGTCCTGCATTTCAATCGACAGTCCTTGCGGTGCGAACCCGCCCGAGTCCGATTCGATGCCGGCTACGTGAATTTCGTCCTGGTGTCGGGCCAGGTAATCCCGGGCGCCGGCGATTCCGTTTTCTTCATTGGTCCACAAAACGACGCGAATGGTGCGGCGCGGCCTCAAATCGAGTTTGCGGAGGATATTGAGTGCCTCCATAGCCGCCACGCATCCCGTTCCGTCATCATGTGCGCCAGTACCAACATCCCACGAATCGATATGCCCGCCGATCACCACAATTTCTTCCGGGTTTTCCCGTCCCACGAATTCCGCGAGAACATTGGCCGAGGGGACTTTACCGTGATCGGCAGCTTCCATGTACAGTTTGACGACCGGGACTTGGCCGCGGGCTTGCAGCCGTGCCAATAGTGAGGCGCCTTCCGTTGAGATGGCGGCGGCCGGAATTTTTGGAATCGACGGTTCTCCGTAACGCATCGCGCCCGTGTGCGGAGAATCGAGCGAGTAGGCGGTGATGGAGCGTACCAACACGCCTTTGGCCCCGCGCTGTCCGGCCCAAATTGCTCCCTGCGTCCGGTATTGCACCGCGGTACCGTAACCGGAACCGGTTTCGCGCGAGTATTGGGGCATGGGAAAGTTGTAAACAACGATCTTGTCTTTTACCTGTTCGTTGGACAATGCGTCCAATTCGTCTTTGTTATTGACCACGATGACTTCGGCCACGATTCCATCCTTGGGCGTGCCCACGGATCCACCGAGCCCCAGCATCTGGATTTTTAGCGGCCTCGGTTCGAGCATTTCGCAGTATTCGTTTCCGCGCACCCATTTACGGACCATGACTGGTTCGGCGCGGACATTTTCCTGCCCATCCGCTTTCATCGATTGCTGGGCCCATTCAACGGCCCGTTCCAGTGACTCGCTGCCGCTGAGCCGGTGTCCGATATCGTCGCACAATTCCTGCAGCTTGGTCCACGACTCGTTGTGATCGCGGGCACCGGCGATAATTTTTTGGGCCACTTCGCGGTAATCATCGACCAACGAATCGCTTATTTGCCCGTGCAGGCTTTGACCGCCGATTCCAAGCGCCGTGACAAACACCAAACACGTTACTAGCATTCCAGAATTCCGCTTCATAAAAGGTCCTCACGCGCGGGTGTATTTAGCCTGGCTGGTACTCGTTTCCTACTTGACCCGTTTCATCTTTATCGTCTGACACGGTTTGAAATCACCGTTAGGCGGCGCCAAGTCCAATACGATTTCGTACTCATCTGGCGATTTGAATTCCAACGTCATTTGAACCCGCATACCGCCAGAACTTTCCGACTCATGGTGATTGAATTTCAGTTTCAGAAACTCCGCCTCCATTAACGTGACGTGAAACGTGTTGACAAAGCCCTCCGATAGAAAATCGCGAAATACGAGGGTGCGATTATCCTTGTCGTAGCTCATCACGCCGAGGTCGCGGTGAGGATCGGCCTGGGATTCGCCTTGCGGAACGGTGCGGGTCTGGCTTTGCAAATAGGTGCCATTAAATTTGAATTCCCAAACCGCACTGGCGTCCGAAGTAAGTCCAAACCCCGACGACTCGCCCTGCCATGTACCAACCAATGGCTTCAATTTTTCCAGCGGGTTGCGCTCTTGAGCATTCGCCACAGTGCACGACAGCAACGTAATTACAAACGCTGTAACCGCTTGCATTGCACCATTCATTTTAACGTGTCCACCGGTCGGATAATTTAATGACCGTTTATTAATGAGATACGATTTAGGATAATCGTGTAAAGGGCCCCGATTAGGGAAAAAACGGTCGAATGTTGTTCAGTCCAAAATTGTGTGTCATAATTTTGCTCTCCGCACGACTGCCGTTTATCGCCCGGTTGCCAACATTCAAGTTAACGAGTGCAGCCGCGGCGGTCCAGCGCTTGCCATAGCGGTGCACTAAAGCAATGAGACCTGGCAAGTGCAGGATTTTAGTGTAACTCCAAAAAGTAGAGGTTGACGCAGTGAGAAAAGTAATCGTGCTGCCTGGATTGCTCGTACTGATCAGTCTGGTTTTGCCATGGCGGGCTGATGCCGACCCAGTCACCTTTCAATATACCGCTCAAATTACAACGTTAACGGGGACCCCTATTTTTGGCATTACGCCGACCTTAGGCACTCAGGTAAACGGCTTTTTCACTTATGAATCGCTGACAGCCGATTCGAACCCCGGAGATCCTAATCGCGGTGACTACGAGCACCTATTTGGCGGTGCTTTTCGCGCCGACATTGTAGGATTTAGCACCGTTATTGAAGGCTCCATTACGCCGTTTGTGCAAATCGAAAACTTGTCGTCGGATACCTTCCGCTTCATAGACGGAGCACACCCGTCGAACCAAGTCGATCCCGACGGAATCATGACTCTCAACGGCGTTCCGGACAGCAATATCGCACTGTTGCTGGCGATTACCGATACGACCGGAAATATCTTTAGCAATGATTCATTGCCGAGCCCATTCCCGATCACGATGCCGCCCAACCTGCCTCATACTTTTTCGCTCAGTGACGGCACCGAAACGATGCTATTGCAGTTTTTGACCGTGACCCCGATTCCCGAACCATCGTCGCTGGCACTCGTGGCCCTGGGAATGGCAGTCGTTTTCACGCGAAGAAACCGCCGGCCAGGCCGATAACCATCAGCTGAGAATTGCTGCGGTACAAATAATCGGTTGCTCCGAAAGTCAACTGCGACCTGCTTGGCTTAGTACTGCAACGTGGTTACGATTCCGGCCGTAAACCTGTCGACATCGAAGTTTTCGTTCTCCGAAGCGAATCGATCGTAATTGGCAACGATCGAAGTGGAAAAGTACGAAGTGAATTGGTGTGTTAACCGGCCTGCCGCCCGCCAGGTGAATTCATCGCGACTGACGGAACCTGAAAAGTCGTAATAGTCCCGGTAGCCAAACCCGGATGAGGCCACAAAGTTTAGCCGTTCCGTCAATGTCAACGTGGCATCACCGTGAATCCGGGCTGATCCATAACGGTGGTCGGCGCCTTCCGTATCCGCCAGC
>JBFILF010000043.1:0-18379 GCA_041599835.1 Pirellulaceae bacterium | reverse complement strand
TTTGCCCGCTTTGCACACGCGGTTGGCGTTTTTGCAATTGGATCGCCAATTTTGGGGCGGGCGGATCCGTCTCGACTGACCGGTTTGATTCCTCAGCCGGCGCCGCCGTTGCGGCCATTGGAGGCGAGATTTCAGCCGCCACAAAACGCACGACGCAGGCTTCGACAAATGGTTCCGGATCGTCGTCGGCTCGCGCCAGTTGTTGCAACATGGCATCCACCTGTCGTTCGCTCACCAGATGTCGGCGGGCCTCGGGATTCTGTTCCAGCCACTGGATCAGCCGCGGGTGATCCTCATTTTTTAATTCGCCGTCCAGGAACGAGAGCCAAAGTTGATCTAACTCTGAAGAAGTCATCAGGCGATATCCCTCCCCAGTTTGCGGCGAATGCACCGGGCCAGGCTGTTGCGGATTCGCAGCAGGGCCATGCGGATGGCGCCGGGTTTCTTATTAAACGTTGCGGCCAATTGCGGCGCGGTTTGGTTCTGGAAATAAAACGCGGTCAACATGCCGTGGCTTTTCGGTGGCAACTGCCGCAGACAGTGTTGCAGCGCTAGCAACACGTCCCGCTGCTCAAGGTCTGGTAAATCCACTCGCTGAAATTGCGACAACGCCTCGGCCGCCAACAGCTGCTCAATTTGCGCGGAACTGTGATTGGCCGGACGGGCTTTGCATCGCAGATAGTCAATACATTTGTTTCGCGCTATCGTCATCAGCCAGCTGCGGAACGATTGTCGATTATTCAGCCCGGAAACCTGATTCATGGCACCAATAAAAACCTCTTGTGCGACATCGTCGACGGCGGCCGCATCGAAAATCTGCCGGCTCAAATATCCGCGTACCTGCTGTTGATACCGGCGCACCAGTTCCCCAAACGCTTCGGCCGAACCGCGCGATGCATGATCAACCAGCTGCTGTTCGGGGATGGCTGGTGTGCTGCGGCCAGTGTGGGATTTCACAGAGAACTTCGGGACTGCAGTCATGCTGAATTTATGGTCGAATCCGCGGGCCAACTGTCACGTGCATTCTGTCAAAAACAACCGGTATTTTCGATTTCTCGATGGAGACAACAAGATTGACAAACGGTATCGAGATGATGACCATAACAAATACAATTCATCATGCCTCAACCCCCCGGTCCAGCCACCTGCCTCTCGCCCTAGCTCATAGCGGCCAAATAAACAAGGAATAAGCATGAAATGTGCAGTCCGAAGGTGTTTCGTCGCAGTTGGCACCATCGCCGTTATCGTGGCGCCGAACCTGCTTTGCGGGCAGCAGGACTTGCCGAATCTTCAGGAGGCCGTCGAAATCTCCGAGAAAACTGGCCGGCCCATTCTGGCCATGGCCGGTCGCAAGACGTGACCGCCCTGCGTGGCACTGCTGGATCGATTATACAACGACCGATCTTTGGCAGTGTTCGCGGGCAAGTTTGTCCCGCTCAAACTGGTGACCGAAGGTCAAAACGAAGAGTGGGCTGTCTGGTCGCGCCGCTATCGGGCCGTAGGTAATGGCATTCCCCAATTGTTTGTGATTCGGGCCGATGGCGAAAAACTATATGCAAAATCCGGCGCGTTGCCCGGAGACCAGCTGCCTCAAATGCTGATGGCCACCTTGCAACAATCCGGGCGAGTATTTAGCGACGCCGAAGTGGCGGTGCTGGATTCCAGCGTCACCAAAGCGGAGCAGGCCCTGGCAGACCAGCAATACCTGGCGGCAGCCCGTGCCCTGGCACCCGTCTCCGAAGTCGGCACGCCGGGCCAGATGGAAAGTTTTTCCGATTTAGCACTCCGCGCTAATCAAATTGCCGACAAACTGATCGAGCAAGCCCGCGCCAAAATGGCCCAAGCCAAAACCCAGTTCGAGACAAGCGAGACGGCTTTCGAGGGTGTGCTGGCGCTGGTGGAAATCGAAGATGCGTTTGCCGAGTTTCCGCAACTCAAATCGGAAATCACCTCCACAATTCGCGAGATTAAGCAAGACAAACAACTGCGCCGTGAATTCAAACCGGCCGAAGCGCTGATTCGAGCCCGCGGATACGCTCGATCAAAAAACGAAAAGACGCGAAAGCGAGCCGAACCCGCCTACAAATTGATCCTGTCGCGCTACGCCGACTCGGCCGCCAGCACCATTGCCCGCACGGAACTGGCGGCGATCAATCCCGACGCTTTGGCTGAAACCACGGTGGAATCGCAATCGTCCGACGCCGCCGACCAGAAAACGGCTGAACCCATTATCCGTGAATGGACGGATCGCAGCGGTAAATACACCATCATCGCCAAATTTCTCGAATTCAAATCGGGTAAAGTGCGCCTGGAAAAAGAAGATGGCAGCATCTTATCGATTCCAATCGGCCGACTAAGCCAGGCCGATCGCCAGTACGTTGAACAGCGAAAATGACGGCGCGTCCCCTTTAATCTGATCGGCCGCGTAAAATGATCCTGGCGCGTACCGACTCGGGTGGTATGACTGGCATGCCATGGTGTGCGGTGCTTTCCCACGCTGAGTGATCGATGAAATCACGGCTCAACGAACAAACTCAATTCGAAACAGATATCGCGGCATTGGAGTCATTTGGCCATCGCGGCTCGGCCACCGATGAGGAGTCGCAGGCAGCAACAATGTTGGCTCAGCGGTTGGCTGCCATGGGCTGCGACGTCGAGACTGAGGCGTTTGCCAGTTTTCCATCACTGGGGGGCCGGTTGTTTGTTCATGTCATTGGGGCCTTGCAGGGATTGGCGGTCTGTTATCAGGCGCCCGGTCTGGCCGCGCTGGTCACGGTAATTGTCGGCGTGTCGTTTTTGCTGGAGTCGACCACCCGCTTCAGCTTGTTGAGCCGACTGCTGCCGCGGCCCATGTCGATTAACACCATGGCCCATATTCGGTCGGCATTACCGGCCACCAAACGAATCATCCTCTGCGCGCATATTGATTCCCAACGGACCGGCTGGATTTGGAATACGCGTGTCGTGCGGGCGTTTGCCAGAACCAAGGCCCGCGCGCCGGGACCGCTGAAAGCACCGATGGTTGCTTTCACATTGAGCCTGTTGATCCAAATCATTGCCATTACGATTATCCTGGCCGACGGACCTGTTTTGTGGCCGTTGATTTGGATTTTGGCCGCGTTGTTCGCCGTGGCAGCCGTGTTGACGCTGCAATGGGCAACCTCGCCATTCATTCCCGGTGCCTGCGACAACGCCTCGGGCGTGGCGGCCGCATTGACGTTGGTCGAGCGTTGGAAGGCGCACGCCTTAGACCACGTAGAGCTGATCGTGTTGCTGACCGGCAGCGAGGAAGTCGGCGCGGTCGGTGCTTCCGCTTGGCTCGATGCGCATCAAGATGAACTCGGCGATTTGCCCTTATTGTTTTTGAACATCGATATGTTGGGCACCGGCCCGCCGAGGCTGGTGGCTTCCGAATGCGGGCTGAGCGGGTTCATGGTCAACTATCCGCCCGACCTGTTAGCCCAAGCCAGCGAGGTGACACAACAGCTTGGCGACGACAGCCGGCCGCCCATCGACATCGCCGCGCTGACGGACGGCCTGGCATTCCTGGTCCGTGGTGTTCCCGGTCTGACCGTAACCAGCAACGCCGACGGATACTTCGTGCCACGCTATCACCAAGTTAGTGACCAGCTGAAAAACATGGACTTGTCCGCGGCGTGGCAGGCTATCGAGTTGGCGTGGTCGATACTTCAATCGATTGCCCAACTTGAAAGCGCGGCCGAGTTTAGCACGCGGACTGATGGCGAATTAGATTTCACCATCGACGTTTGCCCGCCCTAAGACGCGGCGTGCGGATTCGCACGCGACAATCATTTGCTTCGGATTCTCGCCAGCCTTAACATGGGAGAGTAACCAAGCTCGCACCCCATTGGAATCTGCTGATGAGTAACGATCGGCAACCTCTGAATCATCCGTGGCTGATCGCGGTGTGGCCGGGAATGGGCCACGTGGCGATTAGCGCCGGATACTATTTGATGTCCAAGCTCGGCATGTATTCTTATGCCGAGTACGCGTCAGCTGATTTGTTCGACGTATCGCACGTCGATATCAAGGAGGGTTTGATCCAGGAATTTCAGCGGCCGCGGAGCCGAGCATTTGTCTGGCGCGATCCACAAGGCAAGCGGGACCTAATCATCTTTATTGGCGAAGCCCAGCCGCCGGCCGGCCGCTATGCCTTCTGTCGCAAGTTGATTGAGTTTGCCCAATCAGAAAACGTGGAACGGGTATTTACGTTTGCCGCGATGGCCACGGCCATGAACCCCAGCCGGGATTGCCGGGTATACGGCGCAGCCACCGACGAAAAAAACCTGGCGGAACTCAAACGCCTGGAATTGAAAATTCTCAAAGACGGCCAGATTTCGGGACTGAATGGCGTGTTGTTGGGGGTGGCCGCCGAGGCGGGGCTGCCCGGGGTGTGTCTGCTGGGCGAGATGCCACATTTTTTTTCGCAGTTTCCCTACCCCAAAGCTTCGCTGTCGGTGATCAAAGTCTTTTTGACCATGTCCGGCGTCGACGTGGACCTCGCAGAACTGGAGGAGCAAGCGGTGGCCATGGATCAGCATTTGGGACAGATACTCGAACAAGTTCAACAGGCGGTGCAGCGGCAACAACAACAGGAATCGGACACCGAAGAAGAGGCCTTTAGCTCCGAGCCGTTTACAAATGGCAAGCTATCCGAAGAAGAACGCGAACACCTGGAAAAATTGTTCAAACAGGCTGAACAAGACCGGTCCAAAGCCTACGAGCTGAAGCGGGAGCTGGACCGGCTGGACGTGTTCAGTGACTTCGAGGATCGATTTCTCGATTTGTTCAAGAATCCGGAGTGACCGGTAATCCGAACTGACAGCGGCGTTGCCGGCGCCGCGGATCGTCTGGTTTGCCAATTCTGCTATGGCAAAAGCTCCCCAACCCCCGCACTAATCGTGTCAAATAATGGGCGGAGCCAGCGGATTAATCGGCCGGCAGCGTCACGGTAAACTGGCTGCCCTGGCCCATTCGGCTTTCCACTTCAATTTGTCCTCCCAGCGCGCTCAACGTGTGTTTAACGATGGCCAGTCCCAGACCGGTACCGCCGACATCGCGCGAACGGGCTTTGTCGACGCGATAAAACCTCTCAAAGATTCGTTGTTGGTCGTCTGGGGCAATGCCGATGCCATTGTCATGGACACAGATTTTGGCATCCCTTCCATTTTTTTCCGCGGTCACGCGAACGACTCCTTCGGGTTTGGTATACCGGATTGCATTGGAGAGCAGGTTGTCGAGTACGGTTTGAATGGCATCGCGATCGGTGCGGACAAGTAATTCATCGGGGAGTTCGTGGATATCGATCGAAACGTTGCGCTGTCGCGCCTCAGCCGCAAATCGATTGCGGCAATCCAGGACCAGTCGGCTGAGGTCCACTGCTCGGATATCGAATTCGGTTTGGCCTGATTCGACGCGCGACAGCTGGATCAGGTCTCGGATCTGGCGGTTCAGCAAATCCGCCTGGGATTCGATCTGTCGCACGAATTCCAGGTTGTTTTCGTTGTCGTTGATGGCGCCCAATTGCAATGTCTCGGCATACGCTTTGATCGACGCCAGTGGTGTTTTCAATTCGTGCGAAACATTGGCCACAAAATCCCGCCGCATGGTTTCCAGTTGCCGCAGTTCCGTCACATCGTACAACACCGCGGCCGCACCGAATTCGGTGTGGGGCGACAATTGGGTGGCCCGCACATTCAAAGTGCGCCGCCGCGGTCCGCGAGTCAAAAATTCGGCGCTGGCCGCCTGGCCGGTGGCGATTGCCGTCTCGAACGCCTCCTGCAACTGGGGGAACCGCAGCACTTCAAACAGCGAACGGCCCACCATTTCAGGCTGCGGCAAATCGAGCATCCGGCAGGCTGCCTGATTGGCCAACACGACATGTTTGTGTTGATCGATGGCGATCACACCTTCGATCATCGTTCCCAACACCGCTTCCAGGCGCAAACTGTTTTCTCGCAAGCTGGATTCCCGCCGGACTAGCTCCTGTTGCATCTGGGCAAATGACTCGGACAGCGATCTCCATTCATTGCCGCGAGTCATCATCGGTACCGGACGGTATTGGCCAGCAGCGATATTGCGCGCGGCTTCGACAAACATGGGCAGCGGCCGCATCTCGCGGGAAACAAACACGATCATGAGGCCGCCCGCCACCAGCCCCAATCCAATCGCAAACATCCACAAAAACCGTTGCAGTGCCGCGATGGAAGCATAAATCGGCTCGGCATCCATGGCGACCCGCACAAATCCGTTGTTTGGCGACGGCTCGGCTGACAACCGCATCGCCAAGTACATCATGCGTTTCTGCAACGTGGCCGACACCCTTTCGTTAAACCCAAAATCCTTATTTTTGGCCAACAAGACTTCGGGTCGCGTGCCGTGATCGCCAATGTCCGCGCGACCCGTTTCCGAATCCGCTACCACCACGCCATCGTCAGCGATCAACGTGATTCGGATACCCGTGTCCTGGGCCAGTCGCCGAATATGCGGTAGCAGTTCCGGCTGGTACAGCCCTTGGGGCTGCGAAAGGACATGTTCGCGAATTGCCCGGCACACTTCCTGCATGCGCTGCCGAGTCTGACCTAGCATTTGGCCTCGCAGCCACCCTGTGATGACAAACAGAAATACCGCGACGATCAACAAATGGAGCAACGCATATCCCCCCAGAAACCTGCTCAGGGCTCGGGAAAAAGGCAAGTTCCAGCTCACCGGCGGCGGTCTCCAGTTCAAGCTCGACGATTGTCGGGAAAATGATCTTTACGGTTATTGATGATCTTAACATGTTCCACGATGGCCAGACGTCATCGTTAACGCATGAGCGGGCGGGTTGCAAAAATCACGGTTGACAGCGGCAGCAGCGGTGGCCGCGAAACGTTCGCATGTTTTGCTTGCGGTCAGGCTGTTATCTGTCCGCTTTGGTTGATTTTTGGCGACATCACAAAGTGTCAGCAAACGAATTCCAGGAAAAACTGGCAACGGTGCAAATATTGTCAATCCGTTGGCGAAAACATTTAGAATTTTCCTCGTGTGCTGACGCCTTATAATAGGTTGCGGTTTCTACCGCCCGCTGTGGGATCGACCCGTTGCCGTTTGTCGACTTTGTTGAGATGTGCATATTGAAGCCTTTGTTGTCTGCTTGCCGGCGCATGCCACTCGCGCCATTGCTGGTTTCCTTGTTTGCGGCCGGATTGGCTGTTGAATTCTCGACGGCGCGGGCCGCTATGTTCCCGCCAAGTCCGCAGGAGCCGGCCGAAACCGAAAATCAGCCGCCCAGCACCGCGCGGATCGGTTATTTGATTCGCGTGCCGTTACCGGTCACCGAAGCGGCGGCGGCCACCATCAAACAACAAATTCAACGGGTCGCCGAAGAAGCGCCGCTGGTGGTCAAGGCCAGCCAGCGGCCCGTGCTGATTTTGGAATTCGATACCCGCAACGGTTCCACGGGGCAGGGCAGCGAGATTGGCAATTGCCTCAACATCGCATTGCAGCTGACCGATGCCAAGCTCAACGGATTGCATACCGTGGCGTACATTCCCCAATCGGCGGAGCTCGGCAGCGACCAACCCCTGGAAAGCTCCCATCTCAAAGGGCACGCCGTGTTGATCGCGCTGGCGTGCAACGAGATTGCCATGCACGATAGCGCCACCATTGGTGAAGCCGGTATCGATGTCAGCGACGATCCGGCGCTGGTGACCCAGCTGTACGAAAGCGTGGCCAGCAAGCGGCTGGTGTTGCCGCTGCCTGTTGCCTTGGCGATGGTCGACAAAAGCCGATCGCTGTTCCGCGTTGAAACCAACGACGGATTTCAATTCGTCAATCAGGAACAACTTACTCAACTCGAACAACAAGGCGCCGTCATCGGCTCGCGCACCTTGAATGAAGCCGGCTCGTTGCCCACGTTTTCCAGCCAGCTCATGTTGCAATTTCGGTTGATTCGTCATCGCGTCGTCTCGCGCCGAGATCTGGCGCGACGATTAAATGTGGATTCGGCCACCGTCGAAGGCGATCCGTCGGCGGGCGGCCAGTGGCAAGCCGTCCAGTTGCCGCTGGACGGTGTGATCGACGCGCGATCGGCCGATTGGACGATTCGCATGCTGAACAACCACTTGAACAGCCATGAGACCAACCTGATTATCGTGCGCCTCAACACGATTGGCGGTGATATTCAAGCCAGTTTGCGGTTAGCCCGTGAACTGTCCGCACTGGACCCGGCGGAATTCCGCACCGTGGCCTTTGTGGAAACCACGGCAGGCGGCGCCAGTGCCCTGGTGGCGTCGGGTTGCGACCAGTGGATCATGACCCGCGACGCCGTGATCGGCGGACCCGGTGATCCCGCCATTAGTGAACAGGAATTGTCCGACGCGCGACCGCTAATTGAATTGCTGGCTGAACGAAAACAAGCGGATTGGTCGGTGCCCATGGCGCTGGTTGACCCGACGCTGAGTGTCTCACGCTGGCGAAACAAACAAACCGGCCAGGTGCGCATCCTGTCTCCCGACGAACGCGAGCAATTGGCCGATCGCGACGATTGGGTGTTGCTGGGCGAGGTAGACTTTTCCATGGGACTGACCGGTGCGCAGGCCGAAAAACTTTTCCTGACGCGAACGACGGTGGAAAGTTTCGACCAGTTGATGACCTATTACCAGTTGTCCCAAACACCCACCGTGCTGCAACCCTCGGCCATGGACAAGTGGATCGAAATGATTGCCCGCGAACTGGCATCGCCGTGGATCGCAGCTTGGTTGCTATTTGGCGCGGTGTTTTTGCTGTCAACGGAAATGTCCCATCCCGGTATTGGCATTCCCGGATTTCTGGGAACGATCTGTTTGATGTTGTTTTTCTGGAGTCAGTACCTGGACGGCAACGCGCATTGGCTGGAGATCATGCTGTTCCTGGTCGGCGTGGTTTTTCTGGTGTTGGAGATATTTGTCATTCCCGGCTTTGGCGTGTTCGGTATCGGCGGCTTGTTGATGGTGGTCACCGCAATTGTGCTCGCCACCCAGACGTTTATTATTCCCCGCAACTCAGAGGAGTTGGCTCAGCTGCCGGTTTCGCTGTCGATGGTCGTGGCCAGTGGTGGCGGTTTCGTGGCGGCCTTGTTTGTGATTCGCCGTTACTTGCCCACGATGCCCGTGTTCCGCCGCATGATGCTCCACCCGCCCAGCGCCGATGAGTCGGTATCGCCGATACAGCGGGCGAAACGCGAGTCGTTGGTCGACCGCTCCCATTTGCTGGGGCGCCGCGGCACGACCGTGTCGCCGCTGGTCCCGGCCGGCAAAGCCCGTATTGGAAACGATCTGGTTGACGTGATCACCGACGGCCGCATGGTCGAACGCGGCGAGGAGATCGAGGTTGTGGAAGTAGCCGGCAATCGGGTCGTGGTCCAACCGCGAGTGGGCGACGACGTCTAACGGAGTGTTTCTTGGCTGATTCACGCGGTCCCCGCACTTTGCTGGACAAGCCAGCAGTGGCACCCACGCGGTCCAGTCTTTGCAAGTTCGGCGGCTGCATCCTATGATTTTTCTGGGTAACTACTCGTCGACAGGGGGGTGAATCCTGCATGGATCCGATTTACTGGGCATTGATCTTGATGGTCTTGGGTCTGGCCACGATCGGACTGGAGCTGTTTGTTCCCAGCGCCGGCATGTTGGGGGTGGTGGCCGCCGTCCTGATCATTTCATCGATTGTTACCGCGTTTTTTCAATCCACCATTTATGGCGTGATCATGATTTTGGCCACCTGCGTGATGTTGCCGGTGTTCGCGATTGCGGCGTTAAAAATCTGGCCCAATACACCCATTGGGCGTCGCGTGTTGATCGGGCAGGTCAACGAGGAAGACGTGTTGCCGGTCGGTGCCCATTACGAAGGGCTGAAGAAAATGGTCGGCCGCCGCGGCGTGGCGCGGACCAAGATGCTGCCCAGCGGTCTGGTTGTCATCGACGGGGAAAAATTTGACGCCGTCAGCGAGGGACTGGCGATCGATCCCGGTGATCCGATTCAAGTGGTGGCGGTTCGCACCAACAAGATAATCGTCCGCAAGCTGGACCCCGCCGAGTTGGCCAAATCCAGCTCGCTGGAGGACGACGATATTTTATCGCGTCCCATCGACGACGTGTTCGAAAGCTGACGGATGCGGCCCCCGGCGCGGGCTGCCATTCGGGCGTCAATCTGATCGATATCGATTTTCCGGGCCGCCTTGTATAGAATCTTCCAGCCCGAAAAAGCGCGGGGCATTTTTCCAACACCGTTAAACAACGAGAACCGTGATGTTCGATTTTTATTATCTGTTGCTTGTCATCGTTCCGGGATTGATCATCTCTGGCGGCGCCAGTTGGCTGGTCAAGTCGGCGTTCAACAAGTACTCAAATGTGCGCTCCCGCAACGGTTACACCGGCGCGCAGGCGGCGCAAATCTTGCTGGATAATGCCGGCATCCACGATGTCAACGTCGTGGCCACCCGCGGCTATCTCAGCGATCACTACAACCCGGTCAGCAAAGAACTTGCCTTGTCGGAGCCGGTCTACAACAGCACGTCCATCGCGGCGCTGGGCGTGGCCACGCACGAAGCGGGTCATGCGATTCAGCACGCGCGCGGATACTGGCCGCTGTTCGCCCGGTCGGCGATTGTGCCCGTGGCCAAGATCGGATCCACGGTCGGTTTTTACGTCATGTTCGGTGGCCTGCTGCTGCTGGGTGCCTCGCCCATAGTCGGCCAGTGGGTGGTCGCCCTGGGGGCGATTTTGTTCGCCGGCATGTTGGTGTTTCAGTTGATTACGTTGCCCGTCGAGTACAACGCCAGCGCACGCGCCAAACGATTGGTCGTCGAATCGGGCATCGTCTACGCCGAAGAAAGAACCGGTATCGACAAAGTGCTTAACGCGGCCGCGCTCACGTATGTGGCCGCCGCCATTACCACGTTGTTGACGCTGATCTACTTTTTGTGGCGGTCCGGCCTGCTGGGAGGCCGCAGCAATTGAATTGTCTTCGGAGTGCACCGCCTGGGCGGAACTTTAGATGACTGGGTGTGCGGCGAGGTCGGGGCGCCTGCAGGCATGACCATCCACAGCGGTGCAAAACACCCCACCCCAACGTCTTGGCTGAGGCGCAGCGTGCGGGTATGGCGACCGGCAACGACAATAACAACGCCGTCGCCGCAACCCGGCGTTAAACGAATTGACGTCACCCGTCGGGCAGTTTCCAATACGCGGTAGCATTTCTTGTCGCGCCATGCTGTCGAGACCCAAAGATGTTAATTCCCCTGAATCAACGCGCCTTTGTCGGCGCCGCCCTGTTGGTCGACGTTGTGCTGTGGCTCAATGTGCCTGGAGCAACAGCCCAAACCGACCGCTCCTTGTTTACCGTCACGCTCGATCCAGCGGTCGCGTCGCAGCCACTGGACGGCCGTTTGCTGTTGATGCTGTCGATCAGCGACGAAAGCGAACCGCGCTTTCAGATATCGGACCGTTTCAACTCGCAACAGATTTACGGGATCGACGTGGAAGGCTGGAATCCGGGCGACACGCGCTCATTTGACGCCGAGGTGTTTGGTTTTCCCAAACGATCGCTGGCTGAACTGCCGGCAGGTCAATACCACGTGCAGGCGCTGTTGCACCTTTACGAAACGTTTCATCGCAGCGATGGGCATACGGTCAAGATGCCGATGGACCGCGGCGAGGGGCAGCAGTGGAACCGCGCCCCGGGCAATCTCTACAGCATTCCGGTCAAGCTTTCTTTTGATCCGCAGCGCAACGATGCCATCGAGATCACATTGACGGAGGTCATACCGCCAATCGAGCCGCCGGCCGACACCGAATACATCAAACACATCAAAATCCAAAGCAAGTTGTTAACCGAGTTTTGGGGGCGACCCATGCATTTAGGTGCGCACGTGCTGTTGCCGGAGGGATTCGACGAGCACCCGGATGCACGTTATCCGTTGGTGATTATGCACGGCCATTTTCCGTACGACTTTCGCGGGTTTCGACCCGAGCCACCCGACCCGAATTTGGAACCGGACTACAGCGAGCGGTTCAAATTGGAAGGCTACAACCGCATTGTGCAGCGCGAAGCGCATGACTTTTACAAGCTGTGGACCGGCCCGGATTTTCCCCGCGTGTTGCTGGTCGAGATCCAGCATCCCAATCCGTTCTATGACGATTCGTACGCTGTCAATTCGGCTAACGTCGGTCCCTACGGCGACGCGATCACCCATGAGCTGGTTCCGGAAATCGAACGCCGGTTTCGCGGCCTGGGCACCGGATGGTCGCGGTTTGTGTACGGCGGTTCCACGGGTGGCTGGGAAGCGCTGGCGGTGCAGGTGTTTTATCCGGACGACTACAACGGATGTTATGCCGCTTGTCCTGACCCGATTGATTTTCGCGCTTACACCGTGGTCAACATTTACGAAGACGAGAATGCCTACTACGAAAAAGGTCCTTTCGGTTACGTGGCGCGGCCGGGGCGCCGCAATTACCTGGGCCATGTCAACTCGACCCTGGAAGACATGAACCATCTGGAGCTGGTGCTGGGAACCAAGAGCCGCAGTGGCCAGCAATGGGATATCTGGCAGGCCGTCTATTCACCGTGCGGCGACGACGGTTATCCGAAACCGATCTGGAACAAGTTGACCGGTGACATCGACCACGAAGTCGCCGAATATTGGCGTGAGAATTACGACTTGTCGTACATCATGCAGCGCGACTGGAAAACACTGGGGCCCAAACTGCAGGGCAAGGTTCATATTTATGTCGGCGACATGGACAATTATTATTTGAACAATGCGGTTTACTTTACCGAAGAGTTCCTTCGCTCGGCCGACCCGCCGTTCGAGGGCGAAATCGATTATGGCGATCGCGATGAACATTGCTGGAACGGCGATCACGACCTGCCCAACGCGATTTCACGCTTGCGGTATCACCAGATGTTTATTCCAAAAATCGTCCAGCGAATTCTGGACTCCGCGCCCGAGGGGGCTGACCTGGAAAGCTGGCGGTATTAGAAACCAGACGATATTTGTTGAACGACTTCGGCACCTCTCCCGAAAATTGGGTGAGGTCGACCCCCCTCATCCGGTCTTCGGTCACCCTCTCCCCCGTGGGGGAGAACTTTGATTGATCATTCAATACACAAACAAGCAAACCATGAACATCATCGAATCCCGTCGGGCTTTTCTCCACCGCCTGGCAGCCGGCGGCTCTGGCGCCGTGCTGGCTGGCCAGTTGTGGAGCGTGCACGAAGCGTTCGCGCAACAACTTGAAACCGCGAGTTGGGCTGCCCGCCAGGACGACTTTGACGCGCTTCGCGAACACTATCTACTGGACGAAACGGTCGTTTATCTGAACCACGCGTCGATTGGCACGATGTCCTCGCCGGTGCACGAGGCGCGCGGGAAATACGTGCACCTTTGTGAAACGAATCCATGGCTTTACCTGTGGGGCGGCGCATGGGAAGAACCGCGCGAACAAGTGCGCGTGGCGGCGGCCGACTTCATGGGATGCACCGCCGACGAGGTCGCGATCACGCACAACACGACCGAAATGTTCAATGTGCTGGCGCACGGTTTGCCCTGGCAAGCGGGTGATGAAGTGCTGTTCAGCACGCTGTGCCACGCCGGAGCCAGTTTGCCCTTCGAGCAATTCGCCGAAGATTACGGTTACCGCGCGCGGCGGTTCGATTTTCCCGTCGATCGGGTCCCACCTATGGCGGCGGCCGACGTCGTCGACGCATACGCCGCACAGATTCGGCCCGAAACTCGGTTGCTGGTGATTCCCCACATCGACAATACGGTTGGTGTGCGTTACCCGGTGCAGGAAATGGCTCGCATGGCGCGGGCTCGCGGCGTCGAGTTCGTAGCAGTCGACGGCGCGCAAGCCGTGGGCATGATCCCGGTCGACGTTGCCAGTTACGATGTCGACGTCTACGCCACGAGCCCGCACAAATGGTTGCAATCGGCAAAAGGTCTGGGACTGGCATACATCCATGCGCGCATGCTGCCGGTCCTCAGGCCGATGTGGGTCACCTGGGGACAGCAGCGGTGGGCCGGCTCGGTTCGCGTTTTTGAAGATTACGGGACGAGAAATTTTCCAGAGCTGTTGTCGTTGGGCGACGCAATTGCGTTTGCCATGACCGTGTCACCGGCGCAACGGGAGCGCCGACTGCAATTTCTGTGGCAACACGCCAGCGATACCGTGGCCGGCCATGAAGATCTTAGCTGGCACTCGCCCCGGCAATGGGACCGGGGCTGTTCCCTGTTTGCCATCGGCGTCAAGCGACCCGCCGCCGAAGTGGCCAAACAGCTGTTCCAGCAGCACCAGATCGTGGTGCGACCGTTCGACACGCTGGGGCTTAACGCGCTGCGCGTCTCGCCTAATGTGTTTAATACGCCGGCCGAAATCGATCGGTTGGTGGATCATTTGGTCGCCTAATTGCGGTGGAACCCGCAGTGGCGCACGCCGGTTGCGGCGAGGTCGGGAGACCTCCGCCGAGCGCGGTGGCACATCGCCAATTGCGGCGAGGTCCGGAGACCTGCGCCGAGCGCGGTGCGTGTTGCGCGGCAGTCGGGACACACCTCCGCCGAGCGCGCGGAGTCGCCACCAATTCAGCCGCCAAGCGGCGACATACAATAGCCCCGGGCGTCAGCCCGGGGGAAACGTCGCCAAGCGAGTGGCCAAGCCCCGTAGGGGCGATACACGGCGCTCGTCGAATGCACGCCGGTTGCGGCGAGGTCGGGAGACCTGCGCCGAGCGCGGTGTTTTGCGGCGAGGTCGGGAGACCTCCGCCGAGCGCGGTGCGTTGCGGCGAGGTTACTATCTCGGTGTGTTGGCCAGTTGCACTTCCAGGCCATCGGGATCGTCGAAGTAAATCCGCCCGTCGGGCCTCACCACGCGCGGTTTGATCCCCACGGCTTTTAATTTGGCTTCGCATTCGTCGACATCGTAATCATCGATCGAATAACAATAGTGGTCCATCGCCGCCTCGTTACTGCGAAACAATGCTAGAAAATGTTTGCCGCAGTCCAAAAAGCAGCTCTGCCGGCCGTCGCGCGTCACCGTCAGCCCGAGATGCTTGACGTAAAAGTCGCGCGACCGGGCAACATCGGTGACGCGCAGGGCAATATGGTTCAGCCCGGTTGCCCGAAACGTGGGGGCTTCATCGGCCTGTGGCGTCTGCCGCGCGGACAACGGCCCGGCCCCCCCTAGCAGCACCAGCGAACCCAGGCCCGCCACCAGTTGCCGCCGATTGATTTTGCCCGACTCGTATTTTTCGATCAGTAGTGAAATATGTTGTTGCACGGATCACCTCCAGTTAGTTGCGTGTTCGCCATTGTAACGATTCGCTGCTGCGGTTTGGTGATGCCGCTTTGCTGAATAACTTGCAGGGGTTATTTTGATAGTCGCTGCCGGCGGCGGATTGTGGTGAATTTATCAATCGAAATGGGTGCCTACCATGTCCAAAAAAATTTTGATGATCGTCGGCGACTTCGTGGAAGATTACGAGGTGATGGTGCCCTTTCAGGCTCTGCACATGGTCGGATTCGACGTGCATGCTGTCTGTCCCGACAAGCAGTCGGGCGACACCGTGAAAACTGCCGTGCACGATTTCGAAGGCGATCAAACTTATACAGAAAAACCGGGGCACCTGTTTACCTTGAACGCGACATTTGACCAGGTCAACGCGAACGATTACGACGCGCTGATCGTACCCGGCGGTCGCGCCCCGGAATATTTGCGGCTCGACTCGCGCGTCCTCGAAATGGTTCACCACTTTGGCGAACACGGCAAACCGATCGCCGCCATTTGCCATGGCCTGCAGCTGCTGGCCGCAGCTGGTGTGCTGCAAGGGCGATCGTGTTCGGCTTATCCCGCATGCGCTCCGGAGATCCAGTTGGCCGGCGGAACATTTGTCGAGAAAGATTGGCAGGATGCCCACGTCGACGGCAACTTGATCACGGCGCCGGCCTGGCCTGCCCATCCCCAGTGGCTGGCCGCGTTGATCGATGCGTTGCAATTCCAGATCCAACCCGCCTCCATCGGCACCGCCGTGGAATGATCAGACGCCGAATAGAACGGGAGCCGGTTTTTAGGGTTTTTCCTGCTTTTGTCCGATTAGGCGACCGCTTGCGCCGATATCGGTGTACGACGTTGGAACAACGATTTATTATTGGATTGCCATCGTGCCTTGGGTTGGTACGACAATTTTACGACTAACGGTTTGGTGCTCGCATGACGTTCCACTTGACTAGTGTTTCTAAAACGGACTGGATTAGTACGGTCGCTTGGTGTGCGGTGCTTTCGATTGCTTATGCCGCCGCGGCGAACGCTCAGGAGGTTGCCAAGGCTGCTCCCGTTTTTCAAGACGGTGAAGCTCAAATTGTGCCCGCGTTTGAGGACGCGTCGCAATGGATCCGGCACGACTTGTGGGTCGAAACCGAATTTAACACCGACGGCGACGAGCGGCCGGATCGCGTGCACGTGTCGGTGGCGCGGCCCAAGCAAACCGATACGGAGGAATTGAAGGTCCCGGTCGTTTACGTTTCCAGTCCTTATTTCTCAGGCACCGGTTCGCTGAACAAGGAACATTTCTGGAACCCGCGGCAGCCAGTCGGCGTGACGCCTCCGAATCGCAACAATCCGCCGCCGATCAAGCATCAAAGCCGGCGGCCCATCATATCCAACTCGCATGTCAATAACTGGGTGCCGCGCGGGTTTGCCGTCGTGCACTCGGCATCGCCCGGCACGGGTTTGTCACAAGGCTGTCCAACGGTGGGCGGCAAGAATGAATCGCTGGCGCCAAAGGCCGTGATTGACTGGCTCTGCGGACGCGCCAAAGGCTACACCACGCCCGACGGCGACGAAACCGTGGAAGCGTTTTGGTCGACCGGCAAAGTCGGGATGACAGGCACCTCTTACAACGGCACGATCCCGCTGGCCGCCGCCACTACCGGCGTCGACGGTTTGGAAGCGATCATCCCCGTCGCGCCCAACACGTCGTACTACCACTACTACCGTTCCTACGGTTTGGTGCGGCATCCGGGCGGTTACATGGGCGAAGACATCGACGTGCTGTACAACTTCATCAACAGTGGCGATCCGGAAAAACGCGAGTACTGCGATTGTAATGTTCGCGATATTGAAATGACCGAAGGATTCGATCGTGTCTCGGGCGACTACAACAAGTTCTGGGATGGCCGCAATTACCGCGTGCAGCTGGACAAAGTGAAAGCCGCCACGCTGATGGCGCACGCGTTTAACGACTGGAATGTAATGCCAGAACACAGCGTCGAGGTGTACAAGGCGCTTAACGAGCGAGGCGTCCCGGTGCAGGCCTTTTTTCACCAGGGCGGACACGGCGGACCGCCACCAATGAAATTGATGAATCGTTGGTTCACGCGTTACCTGTACGGAATAGAAAACGGCGTCGAGGATGATCCGCGAGCTTGGATTGTCCGCGAAGGGGACGAACGCAACGAACCGACTTCTTACCCGGATTATCCGAATCCCGATGCCCGACCCGTCACGTTGCATCCCAACCAAGGCGGGTCACAGACCGGTCGGCTCACTTTAGAATCCAGCGGAGGGCAGGGGAGTGAAACGCTGGTTGACAACTATTCGTTCAGCGGCGCCGTGTTGGCCGCGGCCGATTGGACCAACCACCGGTTGCTGTACGCCACGCCGCCATTAACCGAGCCGGTCCACATTTCCGGCTCGCCGCGGATCACCATCAAGCTGGCCAGCAGCCAACCGGCTGCGAATCTGTCGATATGGCTCGTCTCATTGCCGTGGACCGACGGCGGTTCGATCAATGACAATTTGATCACGCGCGGGTGGGCCGATCCACAGAACCACCGGTCGCTGACCGAAAGCGCGCCGCTGGTGCCCGGCGAGTATTACGAGTTGAGTTTTGAGCTGCAGCCGGACGACCAGATCATCCCGGCCGGTCAGCGGGTCGGTTTGATGATTTTTTCCAGCGACCGTGATTTCACGTTGTGGCCGCCGCCCGGGACCGAGTTGACCGTCGACCTCGACGCCACCAGCATCGAGTTGCCCATCGTCGGGGGCGCGGACGCGCTGCGCAAAGCCATCGGCACCTCTAAGTAATAAAGTCCCTAGCTGACGTCGCCAGACTCAAATACCACGAGCTGGCGGATGATGATGACCGAGGAGTGCGGGGTCGGGAGACCCGCGCACAGCGCGCGCCGCGCTCGGCGCAGGTCTCATGACCTCGCCGCAATGGATGGACACCGGCGGTCATGCAGGTGCGGGGTCGGGTGACCCGCGCACAGCGCGCGGATGGACTTCCCGCGCGCTCGGCGCAGGTCTCATGACCTCGCCGCAATGGATGGACACCGGCGGTCATGCAG
>JBFILF010000042.1:0-18403 GCA_041599835.1 Pirellulaceae bacterium | reverse complement strand
CGGAGCATCGCATATCCGTGCCGTATCTCGATGCAAATTTTGCCCGAGGCGAATATGCCGAAATCGTGCGACGCGCGGCCCGGCACCGGCCAGTTTACGGATAAATGCCGCTAGGCGACGCCGCCGGACAGGCGTCGCAGTGCGGGCAAATTTTCCACGCTGTGCGAGTTCGGCGAACGATACTTCGGCGACTATACAAAGCCCGGGGAATGACGGACGAGCATACGGACGAGTCTCGCGATGTCTGGCGACTGGGTGGCACCAGGTGTTTGCGATGGTCGTGAGCGATTCGCCACCAGCTGGGTCTGTAGTGTTAATTAATAGCCGGCCGCGTGCCCGTCTTTGCGCGACTCCGACGCACCAAAATAAACGTCGTTCTCCGCGTCGTACATGATCGCCTGGTAACCGCCAAACGGTCCTCGCGCCCATTGTATCCTGTGCCCACGCCCCATCAGCTCTCTAATCACGTTGTAATCGATGCCCGATTCCAGAGAGACCCGCCCACCATCGGTCATCACCTGGCCGGTAGGTTCTGAAGATCCGCTGTGAAGCAATCTCGGCGCGTCGCCAGCTTCCTGAATGTTCATCCCAAAGTCGACAATGTTCATCATGATCTGGGCATGCCCTTGTGGCTGCGTTGCTCCACCCATCACGCCAAAACTCATGAACGGTTTTCCGTCGCGCGTCACGAAGGCGGGGATGATTGTATGAAACGGACGTTTGCCTGGCGCGTAAGTGTTGAAGCGGTCGGGATTCATGTCAAACAGTTCGCCGCGATCCTGAAGACAAAACCCCAGCCCATCCGGGCACATACCCGAGCCGAATCCGCGGTAGTTGCTTTGGATCAGCGAAACCATGTTTCGATCTTTGTCGGCGACTGTCAGGTATATGGTATCGCCCTCTTCCAAGGCCGGATTGCCCGCATCGAAGCGGCGGGCGGCACGACGGGGATCAATCAATTGGCGCCGCGTGTCGGCATATTCATCGGAGATTAGTTCCGCAACAGGAATTTGATTGAAATCCGGGTCGGCGTAATACATGGCTCGATCTTCGAACGCCAATTTTTTTGCTTCGATGAAATAGTGAATGTGATCGGCGCTGCCAAATCGCATGGAACGAATGTCATAACCCTTGAGCACTGCCAGGATTTGCAGTGCCGCAATACCTTGGCCGTTGGGAGGCAGTTCCCAAAGTTCATATCCACGGTAGTTGATGGAAACCGGATCGACCCACGTCGAGCTGTGATCCGCAAGGTCCTGTGCCGTGACGTAGCCGCCGTGCTTGCGCATGAATTCATCGATAACTTTGGCAATGTCTCCCTGGTAAAAGGCCTGGCGACCGTCACGCGCAATTGTCTGCAGCGTGTTTGCCAAGTTTGGATTTTTGAAGATTTCACCTTTCGCTGGAGCCTGTCCGCCCGGCAAAAATGTATCGGCGAATCCGGGATATCGTCCCAGGCGATAGCCCCCCGACCAGTAATATGCGATTAGTTCGGACACTGGAAATCCGTCGCGAGCGTAGTCAATGGCCGGCTGTAAGACATCTTTCATCGGCAGCTTGCCGAATTTCTGGTGAAGTTCAAACCAACCATCTACACAGCCCGGTACGGATACGGGCAACGGTCCAAACGGGGGTATGGTGTCCCGGTTCAGCTTGGCCAACTCGGATTGCATTTGCTCGTAGGTCAACGATTGAGGCGACCGGCCGCTGGCATTCAATCCGTACAATTGCTCTGAAGACGCGTCCCACACGATGGCAAACAGGTCGCCTCCGATGCCGCAGCCGGTGGGTTCCATCAAACCGAGCGTTGCGTTGGCGGCAATGGCGGCGTCCACGGCAGAGCCGCCGCGTTTCAAGATGTCCAACGCCACTTGGGTCGCCAGCGGCTGGCTGGTTGCGGCCATACCATGCTGGGCAATGACCTCGCTCCGCGTGGCAAAGTTGTGGCCCGTAATCCGGTCCTGGCAGACAGCGGTGCCGCACAGCACCGTCAAGCTGAACATGGCTACAAGTAATTGACGCATGGCATCACCTTTCGCATTCGTACTTAATTCGGCAGTCCATCATGATAAGCGTCGGCGGCATGGCTCGCCAATCAATCGGGGCCGTTTGGAATAGGCATTTTCTCCAGTCGATGCAACCGGCTGGCGCCGATCACGAATAAGGCACCGGTGATCATCAAAACCGATGCCGACGAGTAAGGCAGCGACGTAGCTTGTTTGAGCAAGGGGATGCTGATCAACGTGCCGACAATCCGTGCCACCGCATTCAGGCTTTGGGCAAACCCCAAGACCGAGCCTTGCTGAGTGGAGCTGGTGAAGTTGGAAATCAACCCGTGGATGGCCGGCTGCACAAACGCAAATCCTGAAACAACCACACCCAGCCCGACAAACAGCCAGGTAACCGAGGCGACGTTAATTGCATAGATCATCAATCCAAAACCGATCAATTCGGTGGACGCGCCAACCGAAATCAGTATCACGTCGGATACTCGTTTGGAAAGCGGACGGATCAAAGCGCCTTGAACGACGGCCAGAGTGAATCCGACAAAAGCGTAGGTCAGGCACAACTGGCGCCAGGTAAAGTCAAACGGAGTGTAAGGCTTCTCCAGGGTGGTGTCGCCCACGTCCTCCTTCCACAACAGCAGCGACAGTGTGGTCTCCAGCATCACAAAACCGAGCACAAAAGCGAAATAGGCCAACAGCAACAAAAAAATCGACTTGCGAATCAGCGCATGACGCAGTCCGTCGATATCCAGCCATTTACGCGCCGTTGACTGCACGCCAGGTGGCTTGGATTCGGGCAACAAAAAAATTGCCATCAGCAGCGCGATCGCGGACAGACCGGCCGCCGCCACGCCGGGCCAGGGACCCGGGTCGCCTTCGCGGGTCGGCATGGCCAGATAACCGAACAATGGCCCAAACGTGAATCCCAATCCCATGGCCATGCCGATCAAGGCCATGCCATGCGAGCGTTTAGCGGGAGGCGTGGTGTCCGCAATATATGCTTGAGCTGTGGGAATCGTCGCGCCGGCGATGCCAGCCCCAATCCGAGTCACAAACAGCCAAGTGAGGCTTTCGATCAGGGCAGCGTATGCAAACAACGAATAGCAAATGACCGATCCGCCCAGCCCGACCATCAACACGGGCCGGCGACCGACGCGGTCAGACAACATGCCCCACAGCGGAGCGAAAATAAATTGCATGAACGAAAAACAGGCCATCAGCAAACCGATCGTCCACCCCTCCGGATCCACCGCGTACTGCTCGGCGTAGATCGGCAACAGCGGCATCACCATCCCGAATCCAAGCAAATCAATGAACACGGTCAAGAAGATGACCAACAGCGAACCGGCGCGAAGTTGACGGTCAGAATGTTCGGACATTGGATTCAAACGGGTCGACGAGCGGCGACGCACGAGACACGGCAACATTAAACTACATTGGCGCGGCCGGCGTCAGTGCCCAACCTGAGTAGACTATTGACGATTGGTCGACGGTATGCGCAAATTCAAAGTCGGTGGTTGCCCGACTGAGGCGGCCGACGTCACGCGTCTCAACCATAGGAGTTGCCAAGTTGATTCAAACGGTTTGCCCTGAATGCCAGGCCGATGTCGAACTCGAAGATGATGCGGTCATCGGTGAGATCACGCCCTGTGTTGAATGTGGATTGGAATTGGAGGTGACGGGAATCGATCCGTTGACCGTCGCGCCGGCACCCGAAATCGAAGAAGATTGGGGCGAGTGATTGATGCGCGTTGGCGTGCTCCATTCGCGAATTCGGGTCGAAGAGAAACTGCTGCTGCGAGAACTCGAGCGACTGGGCGCGGATGTCGAGATGCTGGACGTTCGCGATTTGGTGTTTTCGCTAAACGAACCAGAACCATTCGCAACGTTCGACGTAATCTGGGATCGGTGTCTCAGCCACTCCCAATCGCTTACCATTGCCACCGTGCTGCAAAACTGGTCGATTCCTTGCATCAACTCCGCAGACGTGAACCGGATCTGCGGAGACAAAATTGAATCTTCCGCGCGGCTGGTGGCCGCCAAGGTGCCATCGGTGCCGGTCAAAGTTGCCTTGAACCCGGAAACAGCACTCCAGGCCATCGAATCCGTTGGCTATCCCGCCGTGTTGAAGCCGCCGGTTGGCTCCTGGGGTAGATTGCTGGCGAAAATTAATGACCGCGAAGCGGCCGAGGCAATCCTGGAACACAAGTCGATTCTCGGGTCGGTCGCGCACAGCTTGTTTTACGTGCAACCGTTTATCGAGAAATGCGGCAACGACATTCGAACCTTTGTCGTGGGAGATGAAACCATTTGCGGCGTGCGGCGTCGCTCGGAACATTGGATCACCAACACCGCCCGTGGGGCAAAAACGGAGAATTGTGAAATCACCGACGCCATCAATCAACTGTCCCTGGCAGCGGCGCGGGCTGTCGGCGGTGGCATGTTGGCCGTCGATCTGCTGGAAACGGCTGACGGCCAGCTGCTGGTTAACGAAATCAACTCGTCGATGGAGTTTCGAAACAGCAGCGAACCGACCGGCGTAAATATCCCGGCCAAGATGGCTCGCTACGTACTGGATTACGCAGCTAACCGGGGCAAGTCGCCATGTTGAACGCCGCCATCGTGGGAGGATCTGGATACGTCGGCGGGGAGTTGTTGCGAATTCTGCTGAAGCATCCTGAACTGCATGTCAGCCAAATCACTTCGCAGCAGCATGCCGGTAAGTTTGTGCATAGCATCCACCCCAACTTGCGCGGTTGCACGCGGCTAAAATTCACGCCACTGGAACAACTCGACGCTTGCGACGTTTTGTTTCTAGCACTTCCCCACGGTCAAGCTGCCCAGCAATTCGATCGATTTTCCGGGTTGGCACAGCATCTTGTCGACCTGTCGGCGGATTTTCGACTGGGCGACGAAGGTGTTTACCAGGACTGGTATGGCGAACCGCATCCCTGTCCGGCGGCGCTTGGCCAATTCGTGTATGGATTGCCCGAATTTCACCGACAGGAGCTAAAATCCGCAACTCACGCCAGTGGCGTGGGGTGTAACGCCACGGCGACCAACCTGGCATTGTGGCCGCTGGCGCGAAACGACGTGATTGAGTCGGCTGTGGTAGAAGTCAAAGTCGGCTCGTCCGAAGGCGGCAACCGATTTTCGCTGGCCACTCATCATCCCGAACGCAGCGGCAGTATCCGCTCGTTTGCACCTACCGCGCACCGTCACCAGGCGGAGATATCGCAGGAACTGGGCTCGTTTCCGTTGCATTTCTCCGCCACCGCGGTGGAGATGGTTCGCGGCGTGCTATGTACGGCGCATGTTTTCTTAAAACAGGACTTGTCGGAACAAGAAATTTGGAAACTGTTTCGAGATGCTTATGGCGACGAGCCGTTTGTGCGAATTGTCAAAGAGCGCACGGGTATTTATCGATATCCCGAACCCAAACTTGTGGCCGGTACCAATTTGTGCGACGTGGGATTTGAGAAAGACCCGAGGGCGCCGCGTGTTGTCGTGATCAGTGCGTTGGATAATTTGATGAAGGGCGCCGCGGGCTCAGCTATTCAATCGGTCAACCTGATGTTGGGATTCCCCGAAACGACCGGACTGCAATTCATCGGCCTCCATCCTTGATCATTACCCAGGTTCGATTAACGGGTTACGAGCAGGATGTCGTAAGCGACGGCGCGTCGTGCTGATATGTCGCATCCGGCCTTCCTCCGATGTCACTTCCGCCGAGCGAATTTCAGCCCCGACCAGGTCTCATCGATCGCGCAGATTTTGTAGTCGACCAGACCGGTGGCCAAGCCGATTTTTCGGACGTCGTTTTGAGTCACATCCGTTTGCCGGCCGGACGCTTTTTTGGGCCAGGCGATCCACAAACCATCGCCATCTTTGACCGCATGGGCCATCGCATCAATACGACTTGCTAATTGCGCCATCGAATCGACGAACCAAATGGTCAAATCGCGATTTCCGCGTGCTGAATGGCGCAATCCGACATTTTTCGGCAACTCGCCCAAGGTCCGCTCGAAGTCTTTGGGCGCGTTAACCAGTGCCAATACCGAGTCACTTTTGATGCCCAGTTTCTTTATCAGCGGCGTTCCCGAATAGCCGCTGAGGCCGGACTGTGGAAAAGTTTGAACCTGGGGCGGATTTTTTAACGCGCGGCTCAACGCGCTTTTGATCCTGCTCCAACTGGTGTAGATGGCGTCGGGAACGGCCTGTCGCACTCGTTCGACTTTTTCATCGGCACCACCGGCAAACACGATGGGGATTTGTCGAGAGCATTTCTTTTGCCGAAAGAACAGCGCCATTTCGCGGCCGTGCGATGGCAGCCGACTTAGATCGATCAACAAAATGTCTGGATGTTCATCGCGAATGTGGCGGTACGACTCCGGCTGCAATTCTTCATAAGCGACCTTGTATCCCAGTTCTTTCAGCCGCCGTACGCGCGGTTCCGCTTCTGCCGGTTTCCAATGGATAACGCGAATGGTGTGCATCGGTATCATTATAAGAATGAACGTTGGCAATTGAACATTTTGCGTTGGCTGTTTAGCCGGTTAAGATGACGGCCAGCGGTATTTAACGGGAACACGTCGCGGGAGATTATCATGGAGCTGAAAGCTCATGCAAAAACCATTTTGGCGCGAGCGCGAGGTTTTACTGAAATGCTCCTCGAGCAATTTCAAACCGACGATGACTGGTTTGCCCAGACTCATCCCAACGCGAATCATGCGATGTGGATCGTCGGCCATTTGGGTTTGGCAGACAACGCGTTTGCCAGCCGGTTTCGCCCCGACGGCGATCACAAGCCCGACGGTTGGGAAGAGTTGTTTTGGTTCGGCAGCCAAATCAATCCGGATCGCAGTGTTTATCCGGACAAAAGCGAAGTGTTGGCGTACTTTCGAGATCGCCGGGAATTCTTACTCAAAACCCTCGATGAATTGAGCGACGAAGAAATCAACGCAGCCGCTCCGGGTCCCGAAGAGCGGAGTGCCATTGCCGGCGCACCGAACGTTGGCCACATTTTCCTGTTTGCTGCCTTTCACGAGGGCATCCACGGCGGACAGCTTACCGTCGCACATCGCGGATTGGGTCACGGGCCATTAATGAAGCCGCAGCCGGCCGAAGCCTGACCGCGCGAACAAGTGGGTGGATTCGAAAACCCACGCGCACTTGTTTGCGCTTAATGCCGGTATTGCGAATCACATTACTGTCCGCTGCCACTTCGCCGCGAACGTCGCGGGGTTCGCGTGAGGCTGACCTTGACCGACATCTCCTCGTCGCCGCGAAGCAAAGTGACTTCGATTTCGGTCCCGGGCCTGTTTTCCGTCAGAAACTTGATGACTTCGCCGCGATCCGTGTAATTCGTGCCGTTCATGGCCGTAATCACGTCGCCCTTTTGAATGCCAGCTTGCTCGGCCGGCGAACCTTCGGAAACGTCTTCCACAAAAATGCCACGTTCATCGCCATCGTAATCCATCCGCACTCCCAGGTACGAAGGACGCCGCCGCGGCGAGCGGGCAATTTCCACAAAGGCTAAATCCTCATCGCTGGCTTCGGCCAAATTCTGAATCAACCGTTCGGTGTAATCGATCACTCGCACGGTGCCGTCGACGTTTAATGTTTCGTAATCGTCTTCGGGCGTGTGATAGATGTTGGTCAAACCAGTATGAAGGAAGACCACAGGAATCTGTTTTTGTACGAATTTCATGTGGTCGCTGCCGGCAAACGGGCTGGGGACTTTGTTCAGCGAAATCGGTTCGTCTTCCAAATTGGCCGCTTCGCAGGCGATGTCAAATGCTTTGGCAGTCCCCGTCCCGTACACAGTCAGTTTGTCGTTGCGGAGGCGGCCGATCATGTCGAAATTGACCATAGCCACCGTCGATTCCAACGGAAACAACGGTTCTTTGTCCGTGTAGTGTGCGGCGCCCAGCAAACCGCGCTCTTCGCCGCTGAAAGCGATGAACACTAGTCGCCGCGGCGGTTTTTTGCCATTGGTCCCAAATCGCCGGGCCAACTCGACGACGCCAGCGGTGCCGGTGGCGTTGTCGTCGGCGCCGTTATGAATCTCGTGACGACCTGGCGCAGCCGACCCGCGACCGCCATAACCCAAGTGGTCGTAATGTCCACCGATAACGATGGTTTCGTCAGCTTTTGGACCTTCGCCCTCAATCACGCCGACGATATTCGAAGTCTCGACGACGCGATCGGAAATCGTCGTGTTGATCGAGGCCTTCCACCCCGCGATCGGTTGTGACAACGGTTCCAGCGTTTCATCGATCCGCGTTTCGATATCCTTCAAGCTGGTAAGTTTTTCACCGTTGGGTGCCAACAACGGCGACTTGCTCAGCACGTCGTCAATGACCGCACGTTTGACGTGGTAAAAAGCCATGTTTTTGCCGTCGCGACCAAATTCGTCGGGCAGTGCCAGCTGATCCTGGTCTTTGTTAGGCGCCGTGTGGCGGTCATTGACCAAAATCATTCCAGCAGCGCCGTTTTCTTTGGCTGTGGTTATTTTCTGGGCTATGTAGGCGTACTTCGAATTGTCAGAACCGTCAAACACGCTTTCCGGATCGTTGCGTTGCGGTTCCATGCGAAGCATGACCACGACTTTGCCGTTAACGTCGATATCGCGGTAGTCGAGGTAATTCAATTCGTCGGCTGTGATTCCGTAACCCACAAACACCAGCTCGGCCGACTCGGCGGATCCGCTGCCGCCAGTCATTTGCGGTTGGGCGTTTTCGCCGATCACCAGCTGGACCGTTTGGTCATCGGGACCCGACAACGTCAGGTGCGACTCCTCCTTGTTAGGAAATGATTCCATCCGGATGGTGAACACCTGGCGGTAACTGCCGTCCTCGGTGCCGCTTTTCAGGCCGTACTGTTTGAACTGGTCGATGATATAGTCGGCGGCCATTTCGATGCCTTTGGACCCGGGCTCGCGGCCCTCCAGTTCATCCGAGGCCAGGAATTTAAGGTCGTAGTCGACGCGTTCGCGCGGGCTGGGCGCCGACTGGGCGTAAATCGATTGCGGCAGGTTACTGAGAATCAGCACCGCCAGCGAAAACAACAAAAGACCGCGAATATTCACTCGTTAAACTCCTGTACTAACACTAGGCCCGAACTATTGAGATGCGGTGTTGTCGGGCGTGACACCGGGTTTGGGTAGCCCGTCCGGGGTTCGCAGGGACCCGCACAATTTAACAAATGGAAAAACGGCACGTCACCGCGCGAATTGGTGAAAATCGGCAATTCGGACAACAAAATAGTTGCCACCATCCCAGTTTACTTTCGATTCGGGCTGCGGGGAGGCCGTTGGCCGGATGGGAAACCGGTTGAGCGAATGCCCGAATAATCTGTTGATTTTGCCGCGTTTGACAGTCTTCACCAGGACAATTCACGGCTTCAATTACTCCGCCACGGCAGGTACACTTTTAGGGTCATATGGCGAGGCATGCGAGCATCCGTTTCGGTTTTGGTGCGGTTGGTTTCGCATCGGAACCACACATTTTGGCCGTGACCCTCGGCTTCGTCGGGATGTGCTTTCCCCAGTTTCATGGGTTTTCGAAGCCCCGTTTGAGGTGCCCGCCGCATTTTTGTTCGCTAACCCGCGGACCGGAGATTCTGAATGAACGAACAGGCTCAAATGACCTACCAAAAACTTGATTTGCTGAAACTGATGTACCTCAGCCGGGAGGGTGATCGGCGCGAGGGTGTATTGCATCGTCAGAGCAAGGGTTGGTTTCAGGTGGCCGGCATGGGTCACGAGCCGCTGGCAGTTGTCTCATTGTTGATGGACGCCGGCGACTACCTGTTTCCATATTATCGCGATCGCGCCATGGTGTTGGGCCGCGGTGTGACCAACGCGGAACTTGCCACGGCGTATTTCGCCAAACGTGGCAGCAGCAGCGGTGGTCGGCAGATGCCCGGCCACTACTCGGATCGCCAGCGAAATATCTGGTCAGTGCCCACGCCGACGGGTTCCAACGCCTTGCCAGCTTGCGGCGTTGCTTGGGCCATGCAAATGCAAGGGAAAGCATCGATCGTCGTCGCCACACTGGGCGACGCCGCTTCACGGCAAGGCGAGTTTTACGAAGCCGTCTCATTCGCGGTGGAACGTCAACTTCCCATCGTTTTTATCGTCGAAGACAACCAGTACGGGATCAGCACCAACACCGAGAAATTTAACCCATTCAAACTGGGCATATTCAACGAGGAAATTCCCATTCGCCACGTCGACGCCCGGCATCCCGATCGGGTGTTCGAAGCTGCCAGCCCGGCCATCGACCGGGCCCGCGACGGCCAGGGACCGAGCGTGTTATGGTGCCAGCTGGACAGGCTGTGCAGCCACACCAGCAGCGACGATCAACGCGTTTATCGGCCGCAACACGAAATCGACGAAATGCAGGAGCGCGATCCAATCACGGTCATGTCCCGCGAGCTGATCGAAGCAGGCGAGTTATCCGAACAAGACTGGGAAGCAACGAGGCAGGAAATTGACCAGCAAGTCGACCGCGAATACCAGGCTGCTGAAAACGAAGCGGATCCTTCCGCCGACGAGTTGCTGGACCATTTGTTTGGCGATGAGCCCACACCGCAACCGCCGCCGTTGGAAGGCGGTAAGAAATGGCGAATGGTCGATGCAATCAACCAGGTTTTCAAACACGGTTTGGCCAACAATCCTGACTACGTTTTCTTTGGCGAAGACATCGAAGACCCCAAGGGTGGTGTGTTTCGCCTGACGGCGGGATTGTCGGACGCGTATCCAGAACGCGTGTTCAATTCACCTCTGGCCGAAGCGACGATCGTCGGCGTCGCATGCGGTTTGGCCTGTTATGGCATGCGACCGGTGTTTGAGTTGCAGTTCATCGATTTCATGGGTACCGGCTGGAATCAAATCAGCCAGAACCTGGCTACGTTGCGATGGCGGACCTTTGGACAGTGGAAATGCCCGGCCGTGATTTACGCACCGTACGGGGCCTATTTGCCCGGTGGATCGCTGTGGCATTCCCAGGCAAACGAAGCGTTATTTGCCCACACACCCGGATTGCGAGTCGTCGTCCCCAGTACGCCGGAGGATGCCGCCGGTTTAATGTGGACGGCCATGCACGCCGAAGACCCGACAATTTTCCTGATTCCCAAGCACTTGTTCCGATTACAGATGCCGGTGCCCGACGACGTGCCCCCGGTCGGATTTGGCAGCGCGTTGATCCGAAAACCGGGCGACGACGTGACGGTCGTGACCTGGGGGAATTGCATCGAACAAGCGATGGCAGCTGCGCAACAATTAACCGGTGAAATCTCGGTTGAAATCATCGATTTGCGGAGCATTACACCTTGGGACAAACAGGCCGTCGTGTCGTCGCTGGAAAGAACCGGACGGCTGGTCGTCGTGCAGGAAGACGGCCGGTCCAGCAGCGTTGGGCAAATGATCGTTAGTGAAATCGCCGGTGATCCTGAAAGTTGGTCGTTGTTCTTCAGCGCGCCGCAATTGGTGTCGAAACCGGATGTGCACATCGGTTACAACCCGATTTACGAATACGCAGCATTGCCGAGCACGGAACAAGTGGTCGAGGCAATTCGACTGACAATGGAGGAATAGACAATAATGCCGACCATTTCTGTGCGCATCCCGCAACTCGGCGAGGGATTGCAAGAAGCGTTGCTGGTTGAATTCCTCAAGCAACCGGGCGACCTGGTGAAACGGGACGAGCCGATCTACGTGATGGAAACGGACAAGGCGACCACGGATGTCGAGTCGCCGTACGAGGGAAAACTGCTCGAATGGACTGTGGAGTCGGGCAGCGTGTTGCAAATCGGTACCGAAATCGCTCGCATGGAAGTGGCCGAAGGCGTCAAAGAAATGCCGATGGGCCATGGACCACCAGCAGAGACCCACGTGACGCAGTCGCCTCTGGCCAGTGCCGCAGCCCCGGCAACGGCCACGGCTACTGCACGAGGGTCGGCCGTCAAACGAGCCAAGGTGGCGATCCCACCGCGAACTCGCAAATATTTAAAAGAGCACGATCTGCTGGATGTGGCGGACCAGATCCCAGCGACCGGTTCCAAGCTGATGCCAGAAGACGTCGATCGATACCTGGCGTCGCGCCAGGACCAGAAGGTCGCCAGCGATCAATTTGAACTGGTCGAGTTGCCGCAATCACAATTCGTGTTGAATTTTCGGCTGACTCGTGGCACGCAAGTGTGTGTGCCGGTCACCGTGATGAACGAGATCCACTGGCAACGGTTGGATGACGCGCGGAACCAGACTCGCGAGAGCGGGGGTCCGACCGCGTTTGCGATGAGTTGCTGGTGCGTCGTCCAGGCGATGAAAAAACACGATCGATTCCGCAGCGTGCTCACGGCGGACGGTAAAGCCCTCAAAGTCTTTCATCAAATCAACCTTGGCGTGGCAGTGGCGTTGCCGGGTGATCAGATGGTCACGGCAGTAGTACGCGACGCCGGCAATATGCAGCAGCAGCCGTTTTTTGATGCTTATGCCGCCGCCGTCATGGAGGCGCGAAATGGCAAGGATCAGGCTGATGAATCGACGACGATTACGATTTCCAACATTGGAAAGGCCGCAATGCGCATTGGCATTCCCGCAATCGTGGCCCCGGCGATGGCCACCCTGGCCATTGGCGAATCCTTTGACCAACCTGTGCCAACGGGCGACGGATTTGACTTTAGGCGGGTTGTCATGGCCACGCTCAGTTTCGATCATCGCATTGCCAATGGAGTTGGCGCAGCAAATTTTTTGAATGACGTCAAATCGGAAATCGAGAATTTCGAATTGGCCTTATAACCGGTCCAGGGCAGTATCCCCTGCGAAATGTCACACTTCCGGCCAGTGACGGATAAAATTAGAACGCGGTCGATTGCATCGTCTCCAGTCAGTTGAGGCCGCGGAGTCCCACAGTCGAGGTGGTTCATGAGCCGGCGCCAGAAAAAAACCACTCAGCCGGAGGCCACGACCTCCGGTTCCACAATCAGCGACCAGCCGACAACGGCCGACGATGGTGGGCGGCGGCGCGGCGGGGCAATCGGTTGCCTGTTCAAATGCTTCGTTATTCTGATTCTCCTGGCGGTGGTGGCGGGGATCGGCTGGTACGCGCTGCGCGAAACGTCCCAAAACAAGCTGACCGAGCAACTGCAAACGCTTCGTGCCGCCGGGGTGCCGACAACGATTGCCGACATCGCTGAGCGTTATCGACCGGGGCCTGGCGAACTGGAAACGACTGCCGATTGGCAAAGAGCAATCGCGCCGTTTGGCGCGGAATCGTTTCAACAAGAAAACCTGGACGACTATCCTTTTGTCGGCGCCGCGGCGACGCCGCCAACTCCGCCGACGCCGTGGCGCGGACTGGAGGACGTCCGCTCAATGACGGACCGTTACCAAAGCTCGTTGGTGGACATGCAAATTGCGGCCGCCGGCCACGGCCTATTTCCCATGGATTTCGCCGAAAATCGTTATTTGCCCGAGGCGACTGTAAAGCAACTTCGCCATGGTTTTGACATGTTGCGGCTGCACAGTTTCGTCCAAGGTCACTCCAAACAAGCGAAGGCGATGGTCAGTTCCATGGCGGCCCTGTTGAATTATTCGCGTTGCGTCGATAAACATCCTTCCCACCTGGCACTACGCTTGGAATTTGATCTGGCAGCGTTTCAGCTGGTCAGCTTGTTTTTGCACCACGTTGAGTTTTCATCCAACTCATTGCGTCAGTTCCAGTCAGCCGCCGAAAACCGAGATTATTGGCATGGCATCCGACAGCATTGGAATGCAGAACGTGCGATGCGGTTGATGATGTACACCGATCTGGAGAGATTCAAAAAATCCGGTTTATCCTGGGAATTACGTTCCACACCGCAATGGCAAGCGTTTTGGAAAAACATCGATGTCAATTTGGTCTACTCGCCATTTGCTGCCGACGACGCCGAGCAGTTTTTGTGGCTGATGTATCAAATGGAATCAAAATTCAAAGACAATTTTTTCACTGCCGAGGACAATGTCCAAACCATGGAGTCCGAATTCAAGAATGTTGCGCCGGAGACTCTGGATCGTCTGCGTTATCCCACGGCGAGATTTATGGTGCCCGAGATATCGCCGCTAATTCGGCAAGCCGGCCAAGTGGAGGCGTTCCGCCAGGTCCTGGTGGCGGCCTTGGCTGCTGATCGGTACCGGCAGGATCAGGGCCAACCACCCGATGCAATCGCCCAACTGGTTCCAGATTACCTGGCGGCAGTGCCAGCGGATCTTTATTGTGGCGACACGGTCAAATATGTGAAAAAAGCAAATGAATTGGTGTTTTACAATTGCGGGCCAGACAAACATGACGACGGTGGCACGAAAGACGATCAAGTTGTGGTCGCATCCATCCAAAAATGGAATCCGGCCAGTGACAGGGCGCTGACCACCGATTAGTCGGGCCAATACGATTTGGGCGCAACGCCATTAACGGTTAAATTGAGAAGGCAAGGAACGCTCATTCTTCTTTCAGGTCACAGATGACGCAACTTTCACCTGTTCCGCATGACGGACGCGATCACGTTGAGCGACTGCGAATCGCCAAAAATTGGCTGCCCCGCTACACGGGCATGCCGATCGATGAGTTTGGCGATTACATTCTGCTGACCAATTTTCACGACTACCTGGTGTCGTTTGCCCGGCAATTTGATTGTGACGTGTGCGGCATCGGTCGTCCGATGCAAGCGGCCACCAATGCCGCCGGATTGACCATGATCAATTTTGGGATGGGATCGGCCAATGCCGCGACGATTATGGATCTGCTGATTGCTCGCACGCCCAAAGCGGTCTTGTTCTTGGGCAAATGCGGAGGCCTGAAATCCACCTCCGAAATCGGGCACTTCATCTTGCCAATCGCGGCGATTCGCGGCGAGGGCACCAGCTTGGATTATTTTCCCCGCGACGTTCCGGCGTTGCCTTCGTTCAAGCTGCACAAGTTCGTGTCGGATAAAATTGTCCAACGCAATCTCGATTACCGAACCGGCGTGGTGTACACAACCAATCGGCGGCTGTGGGAACACGATCGGCCGTTTCGCGAGCGGCTTCAAAATATGACTTGCATCGGTATTGAAATGGAGACCGCGACGATTTTCATCGTGGGCCATCACAACGAAATCTCCAGGGGCGCGCTGCTGCTGGTCTCCGATGTGCCGATTACCCCTGACGGGGTGAAAACCGAGCGATCAGACCGGCGAGTCAGCAAGGATTGGGCGGAAGTTCATCTGCAAATTGGCATCGACGCGATGACGGATATCGGCAAAAGCGGCGAGCAGATTAAGCATTTTCATTATTGACGTGCCGTAACCAGAATCGTGAATCCGGGACGTTGAAACGGCGCGACGAGATTGACGCCCATGCGACTTTACAACGAACTGGCTGACTGGTTTCATTTGCTGACGGCGCCGGAGGAGTACGCCGAGGAAGCCGAATTCTTTGCAAATCTGTTTGTGCAATATGCCCAAATTCCCATTTTCCGCGTGCTGGAACTAGGAAGCGGCGGTGGAAGTAACGCCTTTCATTTGAAGCGGCGATTCCAGATGACGCTCACCGATATTTCACCGTCAATGCTGAGCGTCAGTCGCCAACTGAACCCGGAATGTGAGCACATCGTCGGCGACATGCGCGAGTTGCAACTGGATCGTCAGTTTGACGCCGTGTTTGTGCACGATGCGGTGGGCTACTTGGTCAGCCAAGCCGACTTGCGGGCGGCCATGGAAACGGCTGTTCGCCATTGCCGCAGCGGCGGAGTTGCGCTGTTTGTTCCGGACTGTGTCACCGAGACCTTTTTAGAATACCAGCATCGCGGCGGTCACGATGACGGCTCGACTCGTTCGTTGCGATACGTGCAAACCATTCGCGACCCCGACCCCAATGACACGAGCTATCTGGCGGAATTCGAAATCACGCTCTGCGAAAACGGCCAGCAATGGACTGAAAACGAGCAACACACGCTGGGTCTGTTTTCCACGAAGCAATGGACCACCTGGCTAACGTCGGCCGGGACCACGGTCCATGCGGTCAAGGTGCCCGCGCATATCACAGGAGAGGGTCCGGTGACATGGGCGTTTCTGTGCGTTAAAGCTTAGCCGGCACGGTCGGCAGCCGGCCCGTCGCCGGCATCGCGCTGCGGCGGAAAGACCGCCAGCGCTACGGCGCAGGCCGCTTTGGTTTTGGAGGCAGCGACGGAATCCTAGTCGAGAAATCCAACCAATTCCTGGCTGCGACTGGGCTGCTGCAGCTTACGAACCGCTTTGGCCTCGATCTGCCGAATTCGTTCGCGCGTCACCTTGAAGATGTGACCGACTTCCTCAAGCGTATAGCTGTAACCGTCACCCAAGCCGTACCGCAACTTGATGATTTCGCGTTCCCGGTAGCTAAGCGTTTTGAGCACTTTGTCGATGCGTCCCCGCAACATTTCCTGGGCGGCGCCGATCGACGGGCTCTCCGCTTCGCCATCCGGCAGTAAGTCGCCAAAATGGCTGTCTTCGCTGTTGCCGACGGGTCGATCGAGGCTGATCGGATAGCGGCTCATTGCCAGCACCCGCCGAGCTTCGTCGATCGTCGTTTCACTGCGGCGAGCGACTTCTTCCAGCGTCGGTTCGCGGCCGAGTTCCTGCAGCAATTGCCGCGAGACGGTGCGGACGCGGGACATGGTTTCGACCATATGCACGGGGATCCGAATCGTACGGCTTTGGTCGGCCACGGCGCGGGTGATGGCCTGGCGGATCCACCACGTGGCGTAGGTGCAGAATTTGAACCCGCGGCGGTACTCGAACTTGTCCACGGCCCGCATGAGCCCGGCATTTCCTTCCTGGATCAAATCCAGAAAGCTCAGTCCGCGGTTTCGGTATTTTTTCGCGATCGACACCACCAATCGCAAGTTGCCTTCGGACAATTCTCGTTTGGCTTGCTGGTAACGCGAAAACACGACCTTCAACAATTTGACCCGATTGCGGAGGCTGGATGGCGATTCCTGGCAGGTGATCAGGATATTTCGCAACTCATCGAGCAGCGGTTTGCGCTCGGACATCGGCTTACGCGCCTTTTTCAGCGCAGCAATCTTGTTGACCAGCTCGTCGACCCGACTGCTAAATTGCTCGACGGTTCCGATCATCGATTCAATTCGCTGTGTCCGCAGCCCGAGTTCTTCGATCAGCCGCACGGCACGTCGACGTCGGCGGGCCAGCCGTTGCCATGCCTGTCGCCGACCCGTTTTGCTGTTTGCTCGGCTGAGGGCCGTCAGATAATCGTGCCGGTTGCAGCGAAGCAGTTTGTCGATCGTGTCCAGGTTAAAGGAAATGCGACCCAGAATCTGTTCTTTTTCCAAGCGGTCGGTGACCGAAACCTGAACCGTCCGGTCAAATGGCAATTCGCCGTCGTGCACCCGTTTCAGGATTTTGTAGGCAGCTTGAATCACGTAATCGCATTCCAGCAATCGCGTCCGAAACTGGCGCCGCGTGTCTTCGATTCGCTTGGCTAACGTGATTTCTTCCTGCCGGGTCAGTAGCGGGATTTCGCCCATCTGCGTCAGGTACATTCTCACCGGGTCGTCGGACCATGACTCGCCGTCGTCAATGCCACTGAGCAATTCATCGTCCTTAATCTCAATATCGTCCGAATCCCCCTCGTTCTCCGCTTCCGAGGACTCGTCGTTTTCGACGTCCGTATCGACGTCGTCTTCAACCACCGACTCGTCGAACGGCTGGTCCGTAACGCGTGTTCTGGTGGCGTCGTCTTCGAATTCGTCCAAAATCGTGTTATACAATTTTCGAACTCCTGAGGTTTTCGGCAGGTGTAATCAACTGGCAAGCGCCGCAAGGCGATCGGCAAACGGGCGACATGGGTAGTGAAATGTTGGCGGACGCATCTCGGTCAAAAAACTTCTAAACAGTACCACTCGAAACGTGTCGTCAAAAAATGAAATTCCATTTGGAAAAATTTTCCGATTGGAAAAACATTTCAATTCAATCGCCCCGCCCCGCACTTCTGCAGCAGGTCGCCTACAACTGGTAATGGCAGATGTTTGGCAAAACAATGATTGAATCGCGTGGATGGAAATGAAGTTCAAAAACCATCTACAGCCCTGTAGTGCATTCCTTCGCAAACTGAATCCTGACAGGGAAAGTCATTCCTCAATCAAATCGCCAATTCAATGACGTTGGTTTCAATGAGAAACCTGTGCCGGGTTCATGCGTAACTCAAGAATCCAGATTCGCAGAGGAAGTCTGGCGGGCTGTGTTTGGCAGCTGGGGAGCCGTGAACCGCGGTATGAAAATTGTAACCAGCAGCCATTTCGGGTCTAGTCAAAAAAGTGCACATCCACGCGACATTCCCCGTATTCGTAAGCCCCATTGCTGACCCGTATCAAACCTTT
>JBFILF010000041.1:0-18528 GCA_041599835.1 Pirellulaceae bacterium | reverse complement strand
TGAGTCAAATCTCGTTTTGGTGGATCGGCAAGCACCTCTAAGCGTAATGGGCTACCTAATTGTCAGATTGTCGAGTTTTGGACATGACTTTGTAGATGCGGCACGAAACGAGACGATCTGGAAAAAAGCAACCAAAAAGATAAGGGAAACAGTCGGAGGCGTAGCCATTGAGGTGCTGATAGCGTATCTCAAGCAACAAGCTAACGAATTGCTCGGCCTCGGCAAAACTCAGCAGTAAGACGGGTTACGGGGTAACCTGTTGAGGCTGATTTCGACGGATTTTGGCGGATTTGATTTCAAAAAACGCCGATAAAACGGCACCCGTTTATCCGCCAAAACCGCTTTCAAAACCGGTGCCTTAAACCAGACTCAGCCATCCGTCCTGGCACTGAAAATTTACCGAAAAAATCCTTTACCATATAGTCGTTTGCTGCGTGACCCATGCACCATCGTTGCCGCACCGATCGACTTTCATTAAATGGATCGGCGCCGGTCCACGTATAATCGACTCGACGATTGAATTGGAATTAGCCGAAGGCTGTGGATATGAACCGCCGCGAATTTGTTTGCCAGTCAGCGTTCGGGATTGCGGCCGCCGCAGCCACGCGCTTGCAACTTACCGAGCCGACCGCGGGAAAAATATTTCGGACCATTACCTATAACATTCGGGCCTGCAGCGGTTACCCTAAGCGGAAGGAAAACCGCGAGCGACTGCAGCGGGCGCAATCGCAAATTCCCGCGCGCCTCGCGATGGAATTGCAGTTGTACCAGCCCGACGTGGTTACGTTTCAGGAATCTCCGGCCGAGCCAATCATTGCCGACATCGCTAAACAAATGTCGATGCGCTACACCTATTTCCCGGGCGGTTTTCCGGGTGCCTTGTTGACGCGTCACAAAATCAAGGAAGCCACCAATTGCCCAATGGTTGGAGGCGGCGATCGGCCAAAGCAATTGTTTACCCGCCATTGGGGACGGGCCGTCGTACAAACCGCAGACCACGACCTGGTCATCTACAGTGCGCACTTGGTTGCCGGCGATCGCGACGATATCCGAACTCGCGAAACTGACGCGATGATCGATGTCATGTCAAACGACCTGGAAAGCAACACGTCGGTCATCATGCAAGGGGATCTCAATCACGGGCCGGACAGCCCGCTTTACCAGCGATGGAAAGATGCCGGGTTGAGCGATACGTTCGACGCGTCAGCAAACGCCGCAGCTCGAACCTATAGCTCGACGCAGCCGCGGTGGCGAATTGACTACATTTGGAGCAGCGGCCCCATCAGCCAACAATTGACCGACTGCCGGGTTCTTGCCGAAGGTGCGTTTGTTACCAATCCCATAGATAAGGCATCGTTCGCCCTCAGTGACCATTTACCTGTTTTGGCAACCTTTACCTACAAACCAACCAACGACGAGGAGCCGTGAGACCATCAAAACCAGTTGGCGGCACATGCCCGCACGACCAACAGCACGACGTCTGCAATCTGACCTGCAAGTACAATCTGTTCGAAAGCGATGAGCTGCGGATCGATTCCTGGGAATTGAAGTGCCTCGATTGCGGGTATCGCGAGACAATCGCTTTTCGCTCCGATGACGAGGAGCTTGACGTCGATGACCCGGCCCGGTGTCCATTTTGCCAATTGGCCGAGCTGGCACCTGGCCGCGATCCCTGCCAAATCGCTGGTGAGTCACCATAGAACCTTGGCAGGGCACGCGCGCGATGCGATATTTAAAGTGGACAAGCAGGGCCGGAAAAAGGCTCTGGCGTTTCCCCGGTTCGGGAGAGTCCAAGCGCCGCTTTGGCGAAACTTTGAGGTCGGTCGGTTTCGAATCTAATGGAGCGTCGTTCGCTTCGCCTGACTGCCCGCACCGATCCCGGCCGCCGGACCGCTTGCTCCCCGGCATAGAAGGAATACAAAAAGTACCATGAACGACACTCGAACGGCGGATCAGGTTTTGGATGTTGAGTTTCTTACGATGCGGGCCAAGATCCTGGAATTGGCCGCTGCCCTGGATCGCATCCAGCGGGCCGACGGCAGTGCTGACGATGAAACAAAAATGCGGCTGATCGAGCGCGGGCTGCAAATATTGTGCGACGGCCAAGGCAATCATGCCGAGCGAATCCAAATGTTGTTTTCCCGCGAGTACGCGGAAAACTGGCGGGCCCAATTCGAGGTTTAACCTCATTAACCAATCAATACGGCGGGCGACATGTATTACATCGATCCTCATATCCACATGGTGTCGCGCACCACGGACGACTATGCCACACTGGCCCGCATGGGTTGCGTGGCGCTGAGCGAGCCGGCGTTTTGGGCCGGATTCGATCGGGGAAGCGTCGACGGATTTCGCGATTACTTTCGGCAATTGACCGAGGTGGAACCGAAACGGGCAGCGCAATTCGGCATTCAGCATTTCACTTGGCTGTGCATCAATGCCAAGGAAGCGGAAAACGTCGAGTTGTCGCGCGAAGTGATCGCGATGATTCCCCAATTTATCGACATGCCAAACGTGTTGGGCATCGGCGAGATCGGCCTGAATAAAAACACGCCCAACGAAGCGACCGTGTTCCTCGAGCATCTGGACCTGGCGGCGCGTCTGGATCAACTGATTTTGATCCATACGCCGCACCTGGAAGACAAATTCCAGGGTACGCGAATGATTCTGGACATGTTGGCCGCCGACAGCCGGTTGCAGCCGGAACGTGTTCTGGTCGATCACGTCGAAGAACACACCATCGCGCATGTGTTGGAGGGCGGCTACTGGGCAGGCATGACGTTGTATCCAGTCACCAAATGCACGCCGCAACGGGCGGCCGACATGGTGGAAATCTACGGACCCGAACGGCTGTGTGTGAATTCAGCGGGCGACTGGGGGCCTTCCAAACCAACGGCGGTACCCGATTTCATTTTTGAATTGCGGCAACGGGGGCACAGCGAATCGCTGATTCGCCGGGTCGTGTACGACAACCCTCGCGAGTTTTTCAACCAGAGCGCGAATTTTTCATTTCGCGAGCCCGAATCGGGCAGTTTGCAGTCGATTTAGCCATCCCAGCGGCCGAAAACGACAGCTGGTTTTCGGCGTGTCCATCTGCCCACGCTTTTCGCTTGTGCCACTTCGGCCACGCGCGCGGTGAACCACCGCTGCATTTCTTTCTTCTAATCCAAAGGCACACGATCAACTTTTGCCGCGACTGGAGCGATAAGGTTTTCTTTGTTGATAGAGTTCCAAACGCTCGCGACAGATTTCCTTTTTGTTTTCAGGGGCCAGTTCGATGGCCTTGGTCTGCCATTTCACCGCTTCGTCAAATTGTCCGACTTCGGCCGAAGCGGCGGCCAGCGTGTCGACATGACTCCAGTCGCGCCAGTTGGACGCCTGGCAAGCGGCGTTCGCCAGTTCCACCGCCTTTTTGCCGTCGCGAAAACCCGGGTCGGGACAGGTCGCCAGGAACCAGCTTTTTCCGTTGAGCGCTTCGGCCAGATCGGGAATCAGGTCCAGGGCCTTATTAAAATCGGAGCGGGCTTTTTCGTAATATTCGAGGGCCATCGAGGCATTGGCGCGGTTGGAAAAGGCGATCGCCGAGGATTCGTTGTGCTGGATAGCAGCGTTAAAATCCTCAAGGGCTTTTTTGTGTTCGCCGTTGTCCAAATAAATAACGCCGCGATTGTTGTAGGCCATTGACAGTTCATCGTCCAATTCAATGGCCTTGTTGAAATCGGCCAGTGCTTCGTCCAACCGTCCCTGTTTGTAACGAATCCAACCGCGGTTGTTGTAGGCATCCGCCGATTCGGGATCGAGACGAATGGCCTCGCTGGCGTTGCGTTCCGCTCGTGCCAAATCGCGGCGGTGCAGATAAACGTTGCTGCGGCCGACGTACGCCGCCGCCACGCTTTTCTGGAGTTCAATCGCCCGGTTGAAATCCTCAAGTGCCGCATCCGGTTGACCCACCGCCTGTCGGGCACTGCCCCGGTTGACGTGATACCAGGGGTTTTCGTTCGACAAGGCAATGGCCTGATCGTAATTGGAAATGGCTTCGTCAAATCGACCCATGGCATAATGGCACAGGCCCCGATTGTTAAATGCGTCGGCGTATCTTGGTCGCAACTTGATCGCGTAACTGATGTCTTGCAGTGCGGCCGGCAGATTGCCCAGCGCCATATAAATGCTGCCTCGGTTGTTCCAAAAACTCGCCCGGTTTTTGTTTATTTTCAACGCCTCGTTGAGATCCGCAAAGGCTTTCTTCAGATCACCCTGCTCAAAATAAATCATGCCGCGCGTCGCGAACGCGTCAAAATCTCTTTCGTTGGCCTTGATGCGACGCGAGTACTGTTTAACAGCGTTGTCCAGCGACAACGTGTACTGGCGAGGCAACCATCCGCGGACGTTTTCCACCGCGCACCATTTGCCATTGATATCCACTAACGTGTGAATGCCACCGGCGTACACGTTGTCGACTTTCCTGTCGCGAAGCTTCGTTTCATAGTCGACGGTAATCACCACTCGGTCGCCGATCTTTTGAGCCGAAACTGGCGAAACCACCAGCAACAGTAACATTAACGAAAGACAAAGACTGATTTTTTTCATGGATCAATTCCGCGGAGATGGCGGTGGAGAACAGACAGTCGACGGGTTGCCCCGCGGCCAGAACTGGCCGACAGCGTCATGCCTGACAGGGACAACTGAACGCGGGCGTGTGGACCCTAGATTAGCCTGCCAGCGTTGTTTTGCATACGGCCAACGTTCGAAACCCGTCGCTGGCGACCCGGCACCCCATCACTTGCCGATACAAAACCGGCTGAATACCTGGTCGAGCACGTCGTCCGTGTAGATTCGTCCGCTGACGACCGCCAACTCGTCGAGTATGCCACGTAGGCTGGCTGCCACAATTTCGTCGCCCGCGGCGGACCTGGCCAATGCTTCCGCCTCTACCAATTCGAGCTGTGCTCGCAGTAGGCTCTCGCGACAACGCGTGGCGGTCGACTGCACCATTTGGCTAGTGGATTCCGCACTCCCCGCCAGGCGACCAAAAATCGCGCGTCGCAATTCCGCCAGTCCTAGCCCGCTGACGCTGGAAACTTGAATGGCGCCGTCAATCGACTGGTAAACCGGCAAGTCGCACTTGGTTTGAACGATCAACGTTTTATCATCCACAGCCAGAGCATCGCGTTCCCAGGGATCCAATCGGCGGCTGGCATCGACACAAAACAGCCGCAGGTGGGCGGTTCGCGATAATTCATTGGAAGCAATCTGCGCGGCGTCCTGAATTCTTTCATCCACCGCATCGCCCCGGTAACGACCTTTAGCCGATTCGGTTAGCCCAGCGGTATCCATCAATTCCAGGGTGATTCCGGATTCCTCTAATGTCCCGATGACGTAATCCCGTGTGGTGCCCGCCTGGTGTGATACCAAGGCGGCCGGCTGGCCCACCAATGCGTTCAACAGACAACTTTTACCAACGTTGGGACGCCCCACCAGCACGACTCGGTAGCGATGCTGTTGCCACTGCCGCTGTCCCATCTGGTGCACGGTGTCATCGAGCAGCGCATGGGCGTTGGCGAGTTGGCGGACAATTTCGGCCTGGGAAATGAACTCGATGTCTTCGTCGGCAAAATCCAAACCCGCTTCGATTTGCGCCAACAAGCCCAGCAACTGGTCGCGGAGTTGGTCGATCGGTCCCGACAGGCCCCCGCACAGCTGTTTCAACGCCACCTCGACCTCTTGCTGGCTGGTTGCATCGATCACGCCCAGCACGGCTTCGGCGCGAAACAAGTCCAACCGACCGGCCAGAAATGCCCGCAACGTGAATTCACCCGGTCTGGCTTGGCGAATGCCGTGCTGGTGCAGCGTTCGCATCAATTCGCTCAACAGCGGAACCGAGCCGGTCGTGTGGATTTCCGCCGAGCGTTGACGCGTGTAACTGGCGGCCGTCGGCCAATACAACAAATCGACCGGAACGCGAACCAGCGGTGGACCGGTCAGAAACTCGCCGCGGATCACGCAGCGCCGCGTGACGCGGGTCAGGTGCGTCCCGCAATCGGCCTGAAAACACGTAGACAACTGATCGGCGATGTCCGGTCCACTGATCCGAATCACACCTCGCAGTCCCCGACCAGGAGGCGAAGCGATGGCAGCAATCGACTGGTCCACGTCGGCAATCATGGCATCGCGTCCCGCGTGACGGGAGCAGTCTGGCGGGTGGTTACTTGCGGTCCTTTAGTTTCTTTTTCCGTTCGCGATCGCGCCGTTTTCGCAATTCCAGTTCTTTTTCGTTCCGCATTGGCAGCGACACCGGTTCGGCGTCGACTTTCTTTTTCGTGGTTTTGGCCGACGAATCTCCGAATTTAGATACGTCCAGTTGCGGTTTGGGAAGAAGTTTGCGTTCGATGATGCCCCAGATGCTGGAGGTGATGAAGTAGATGCACAAACCGGAAGACACTTTGAAGAAAATAAATCCCATGAAGACCATCATAAGCGTCATCATCCGCTGCACCATTTTTTGCTGGTCATCGGTGGCGGGCGGCATGAACATTTTTTGCTGAATCAAGAACAGAATGACGGTGGCGATTGGCAGAATATTGAAATAGGGCCCCAGCCAGCCGGTTTCATCCGCCAAAAATGTCGGCATCCACTGCTCCCACCTCAGCAGCATGTCGGGGCCGGCCAAATCGGAACACCAACCCAATCCGGGAATAAACGGTTGGTCGCGGAGTGCGACTTCGACGCTGAGTCCCCGATACAGCCCAATGAATATCGGCAGCTGTAAAAACATCAACAGGCACCCGCCGAACGGGTTGTATTTGTACTTGGCAAACAGCTCCCGTTGCGCCTGGGCACGTTTCTCCATGTCGTCCTTGTACTTTTCAGCGATCTTCTTCACTTCGGGTTGCAGGTGCTGCATCATCTGGGCGTTAATGGCCGCCTTGCGGCTGATGGGAATCATCAAACTGCGGACCAGGATCGTCAGCAGAATAATTGCCAATCCGTACGACCAACCGAACGTCGCCGAATGAAACACGGTGAGCAACCAGCACAAAGGCTTGGAAAACATGGCAAACCAGCCGAACGTTCTCAATTCGCTGAGACCGTAAAGCGGCAGCAAATTGGGATCCTTGGGACCGGCGAAAATTTCAAACGAAGCCAGGTGCGCGGAATCGGGCTGGCCCTCCTGATAAGGCGGCAGGGTCACCGGGTTAGAGTAGATGACAAAACTGACGTCGGTCGTTTTTAGCCGCCGCCGTTTGACTTCGTCCAACTCCGACGCGGTGATGGCATAAGCGCTAAAACACTCATAGTTCTCATTAGTCGGCAGCAGGGCGGTCGCGAAATAGACCGTGTCGACGGCCATGAAGCGTACGGTTCGCGCTGCTGCCGATGGTACTTTTTCAATGATGGGCGTCAGGTCGTTGGCCTCAAAGTCGGTGACGATCTGCGGCCCCGCCGTGAATTTGAATGGAACTTCTTCCGTGCTGCTAACGATGTCGCGCGCACCCGCCTGCTTGCCGATGGCCCACGTGCCACCATGAATTTTTTGTTGATACCACCACCCTTCCACAGGCAGTCCCGTGGGTCCGGTCAGTTCATAATTGACGGTTTGGGGCTGCTGCTCCAAGTTGCGAATCTCGAATTCCATTTCGATGTGGAACGAGCGATCAAGGGTCAGGCCGGAATCGGTCGGTGCCGCCAACCGGAATCGTTTAATGACCAACAGCCGACCGGATTTTTCGCTGGCCGGCACTTCGTAGCTGAATTCAACCGCCAGGCCTTCCTCGATGACGCGGGTTTGCCAGTTGGCCAACCGCATGTCCTCATCCAGATCGGGCCACGCCCCCAATTGTTGCTGCTGTAACGTCAGCTGAAAGCCGCGGCGCTTGAGATCCCGCAGGCGCAACTCATCGACGGGCGTGGGACGAATCACCTGCATCGGTCGGCGGGTCGTAACCAGCGTAACATTGGACATTGCTGCCGCGTTGTCGCCGGCACGCGAGATGGAAATGGTTAGTTCGGTGCCGACCGCAAACTTGCCCAACGTCTGTTCAAAATCCAGTGGACCGACGATCGGCTCACCGTTGATCGCGGTGATGACATCGCCTACTTCAATACCGGCTCTGGCAGCGGGCGTGCCCGGACCGACGACCCTCACCAGACATCCACCCTCAACGGATTTTAATTCCAACTCACCGACGTAGGACGTTTTGTTTTGGACGTCCCGGTACATCAGCCGACCGTTGGGTTTCCTGGCATTGAGTTCCACGCGGCGCAAGGTCGCGCCTCGGCTGTCGAAACATGCTAACATCCGCGCCGAGCTGTCGGCGTCCAACGATCCGATGGTTACGAACTGGCGTGGAAATTGAGGCGTTGATTCGGCCTCTTGTTGGGCCGCCGTGTCTTGTTCGTTTTCAGCGGCATCCGCGGCAACCGCGTCACCGCCGGTTTGATCCGTGGAATTTGATTCACCCGCTGCCCCCGGATCGGCGGCCAGTTCGGAGTCAGGCGGTTGGGTTTTTTGTGGACTTGGCTGCTCGTTGGCGATGTCGGGTATTTTTGGCTGGAACACCAGCGCTTGGACGATCACCAACCCGACAAAGATCAGCGTCATCGTGATAATGAATGGTACGGTGCGGTTGTCCACGAATGTTTCGATCCAAAATTTGTGTTTTTAGGACGTACCGACAAACCAGCCAGCCGTGCCACGGAACGGTGGAAACGCGGCCGCCATCCAAGCGCCACCAACTTGATCCCATACACCAATGCTTGTGACAGCCAATCGTCCCTGCTTGACCGGTTGCGCCGTGAGCCGAGCCTGACCAGGGGCGCGTACAAAACGGGCCGCTTCCTCAGTTGGGACGGGGAGCCGCATGGTTCCTTGAGTGCAATTGCCTATTCTCTAGAATCGCCAAAATCTTGGAAGGGGAGTTTTGGCGTGGTCGGAGAAAACCGCTATTAACGAACGCCAGGCGATTTCAGCGTCCCTCACCCAGCCGATCGCCGAGAAAATCATCCAGATCGGGGATTTCCCGGATCTTGTCGCGCGTTACCGTCCAGTCGTAGTCAACGCGCCGAAACTGGACAAGCTCGTCGTTGAGCACGACATAACAACTTCGCGCATCGTTGTCGCGCGGCTGCCCTACGCTGCCCACGTTGATCATGACCTTTTGATCAGTCAACACATAGGCACCGCCGATTTCGTTGGGCGACAAGTAACGACAATCTTCCGTGAAGATGCCCGGCACGTGCGTGTGGCCTTGGAAGCAGTAATGTTGCACGAAGCTGAAAATCCTTTTGATCTTGCGCTCGTTATAAATGTCTTCGGGAAACACGTACTCGCACAGCGGGCTCCGCGGTGATCCATGCACGTAAATGGTTCCCCCGACTCGATGCGTCCGCGGCAGCCCCGCTAAAAAATCCCACCGCGATTGATTGCCGTTGGCATTCCCCTCGATTTGGCGGCGCGTCCAGAAAATGGCTCGCTCGGCGCCGCTGCTGAAACCTTCCGGATCGAACAGCGCACCGTTGTCGTGATTGCCCAACAGGCACAAATCGAACTCGCGACAAACATCGATGCATTCACATGGATTGGGACCGTAACCAATCACATCACCGAGGCAGTAAATGACCCCAATGTTCTGACTGCGAATGTCCTCCAGCACCGCTTGAAGCGCTTCAAGGTTGGCATGAATGTCACTGATGATCGCTATCGGAGCCACAAATTTTCCGAATCGAAGGTCATGCCCGGCCGGCCGGCGTCAATTGCCGCGGGTCAGCCGATCGCCCAGCATGTTATCCAAGTCTGGGATGTCATAGATTTTCTGTTGCGTAATCGTATAGTCATACGGCACGCGATGGAACTGGACAGTCTTTTCATCCGTATCCAGCACCACGTAACAGGCGTTGCGATTGTCATCCCGGGGCTGACCCACGCTGCCGATATTGATCATTAGTTTTTCGTTGTCCAGCCGTACCAACTGGTCGACCTGTTCGGGGGACATAAACTTGCCGCTCTCGGTAAAGATGCCGGGAATGTGCGTGTGGCCCTGGAAACAGTATTTTTCGAATCGCCGCATGAGCATTTCCATGCGTTCGGTTTCGTAAATGTGCTCGGGAAACACGTATTCATTGGTCGGATCCCGGGGGGAGCCGTGCACGAACAAATATTCGCCTTCGTCGTGCCGCCGCGGCAATTCACCAATAAAATCCCAGCGGCGGTTACTGATTTCCACGTCCTCGCTGTTTTTTTCCAGTTGATCACGCGTCCAGTAAATTGCCTTGAGGGCCACCGGATTGAACCCTTCCGGATCAAATATCGCCGCCTGGTCGTGGTTGCCAAGAATCGTCAGGCCGCAATACTCGATGACCCGGTCCAGGCAGGACACGGGATCGGGCCCGTAGCCAATGATATCGCCGAGACAAATGATCTCGTCAATCGACTGGTCTTTGACGTGAGAGATGACCGCGTCCAAAGCCTCTAAATTGCCATGGATATCGCTAATCAACGCCCGTTTTGCGGATCGCATCGAGGAAACCTGTACGTATCAACCGGGGCCGCCTTGCGGCCGGCAGGGTAAGTGGTTTAAGTGGTTAAATGTGATTTGGAAAAGCAAGGAAAGTGTACGTCTTTCTAACTGCTAATTCAATCGAAGCCGCTTAGATATATCGATGCGAACAGCCGATTATTCGGGATAATCCGGAGGATCGGAAGCCGCCGTCGCCTGCGCTTTTGAGCGCGGCCGATTTCACCGGCATCCATTCCAACTATGATTCAGCTGACCCTGGAAACCTCGTCGCGAAAACCGTCCATTGCGCTGTGTCGCGATGAATGGCTGCTGGGCATGCGAACCCTGCATGGGCACCACGCCACTTCGCAACAATTGATTCCACAAATCTCCCAGCTGTTGCGCGAACATGGGCTGGAGCCCCGCCATATCAGTCTGGTCACCGTTTCGGTGGGTCCCGGCTCATTTACCGGTTTGCGCATTGGTGTAACAACCGCCAAAACGATCGCGTATGCCGTGCCCTGCGCGTTGACGGCTGTCGACAGCCTGGACGTAGTCGCCCACCAATTGGTTTGGAATGATGATCCCGATGTCGCGCGCGACTTGAGCAATTGTCGCCAGATCTGTGCCGTTGCCGACGCCCAGAGGCGGCAGTGGTATGCCGCCTTTTATGAACTGCCGAAGCCATCATCCCACACATCCCCAGAAATGACGGGCGGATCCTCGGCCCCACTGGCAACTACGCGGTCGACGCACATTGTGGACGCCGATCAGTTGGTTAAGTCAATCACGATTCCCACGATCATCAGCGGCTCTGGATTGCTCAACCGCCCGGTTGATTCGAAGTGGGTGATTGCTGCGGATCCCGGATTGTGGCTGCCCCGCGCCGACACGACGGCCCGCTTGGGTCGATTGGCCTGGCAGTCGCAAAACATAACCCCGCCGTTCGAGCTGGCCCCAAAATACCACCGTCCCAGCGCGGCAGAAGAAAAACTGGGTGCGGTGAATCCGTAACGTCTCCGCCATGGAATCGTGACGACGTTTGTTATGGCAAGATGTCGCCCTTTTTCTTCATCTGCTGAAACACGGAATCAAACAGATCGACTTGGGCCGCCGGATCGCCAAAATGTCCCCACACTTGCACCACCTGATCCATGCCGTTGTAGTTGGGACCAATCTCATCCAGATAGACAATCCATTTCATGAACAACACCTGCTCTTCCGGCGGATGTTGGGCATTCCATCGATTGACGATGTAGTTTCCGACGGAGGGCCGAAACCGCTCAAATGCCGGTCGCACCAGGTTGCGGTGCAGCCGCCGCCAATGGTGACCCGGAATGGTGGCACGAACGGATTCGGGCCGCTCGTGATCCACCGGGCGATTCCGATAAATATCCATGGTCTTGCCGTTTTTCAGGACGGCCTCGTAAACGAACCAGGGGCTGTGTTGCGGCGGGACGTCGAACATCGTGAAACCCTGTTTCAGATTCGTCCATTTGCCCACAGATCGCACCGACGGTGGCATCAAATCGCGGGCCAGTGGATACGTCGTGTTGGAAAGATTCCAACACAGCGAGTACACCAGGAAAAAGGCGGCCAGCAACTGGACCGCGCCGCGCGCCAGCGGCATGGCAGGCCGGGCCGGACCCAGCGGAATCTGTCTGGCTTGAACCCAGGGACACATCCTGGCAACCAGCCGGCTTTCCCAGAACGAGGTTGGCAGCAGTGCCAACCAGGCGATCATGCTGGTGAAACTGAACAAACCAATCACCATCACCGACGCGATGGAAGCGTGGAGCCCCCAAAAGAAGATCAGGTTGAACAACCGCCATCGATCATTGTGCCACGGAATAAACAACAGCAGCGGGAACAACGTCTCACCGCCAACCGTCAGCCAACAAATGATCTTGAGCAACCAGGGATAATCCAGCATCCACTGTCCGAAACCGGTAGCGTATATATCGAGTCGCAGTACGTAATCCATGGCTTCACCGGAAAGCCAATAGTGGTTGCATTTGGACAAGCCGGTAAAGAAATACATGCTGAATATCACCAGGATCAGTCCAGCGGTTGCTGCCGACGCAACGTGCAGTGACGGCGGTCCCTGGCCTCGGCGCTTTGCATCGATCGACCAAACCTGTCCTAGCGGCAGAAACATCGACCAGAACAGCAGCAGTTTCAGCAGTGTGTCGCCGGAGGTCAGTATTAACGGATTGCGGGCTTGCAACGAAACCAACAACACCCATGACACGATCGTGGCAATCCTGGTGTGCCAGCCAACCATGAACATAACGGCAGCCAAGGCAGCCAGGACAAATAAACTGATCTGCCACTGGACGGATCCACTGGCGCTGTGCAACGACCAGGACATGGCGTCTTTGGAATCGGCGAGGTCGGCCGTAAAAGCGGCCAGCACATCACGGGGTAGGACACCGGAGTCGGTGTACATCGCTTCGATGTACTGGCTGCGCATCAGCAAGTCGATCAACAGGATCACGCCCACCACCATTCGAAACAGCGCCAGCGAGCGCGCATCGCAGCCGAATACTCGGCTTAACGCGGAGACTGGTTTCGAATCAATTAGATTGGGCGACATGCTCTAGCTTTGAATGGGCGGCGCCATTGGTCCCGGGCAAAAATAAAGAATGCATCCGACGACGCCGCAATACCTTTATTGTATCGTACGGACAAATCGAGCAGCCCAGTTGCGAGTCGGTGATGCCGGGACAATTTGTGGGATAGACGACCACCGCCGCATCAATATTTTCAAATTCGCTATGACCGAACCGTCCCCGCACGAATATCCAGATCCAGTGTGTCAAAATCGCCCGCCTTGTATTTTTCAATGGCGATCGCCCCCATCACGGCATTATCGGTACACAGTTCCGGCCGGGAAATGCACAGGCGGACGCCAGCGGACGCCGCGTCGCGCTCCAGCCGCCGCCGCAGCAGTTGATTCGCGGCCACCCCGCCGCCGACGCACAACGTATTGCAACCGGTATGGACAATGGCCTGCAACGCTTTGGTGGCCAGACAATCGACCACAGCGGCTTGGAAACTGGCTGCAACATCCGCTACCGTCTGCTTCGACAATTGCAGTTGGCTGAAGTCGACAGCGCCCGTGCCCGCAATGGCGTAGCGGACGGCCGTTTTCAGCCCACTAAAACTGAATTCCAGCCGCTCATCGTGGATGAAACTTCGTGGAAACTGGTAAGCCTCTGCATTCCCGTCAACTGCCGCTTGGGAAATACTCGGTCCACCTGGGTAGGGCAGTCCCAGCATGCTGGCCACTTTGTCAAATGCTTCGCCGGCTGCGTCATCGATGGTGCCACCCAGCATGTTAAAATCCAACGCGCTCGTGCAATGATATAAATGGCTGTGCCCGCCGCTGACAACCAGGCCCACGCAAGGAAAAATCGAGTCCGCCTGGTCGAACTGGCACGCGTAGATATGCGCATGCAAGTGGTTGACCGAAATCAGCGGCTTGCCCGATATCCAACTCAGACTCTTGGCGGCCGTCAGACCGATCACCAGCGAGCCCGCCAAGCCGGGTTCGGTGGCCACGGCGATCGCATCCAATTCGTCAAGCGACGTGGATGACTCACTGAGCACCTGGTCGATCACCGGTAGCACGCGTTCCACGTGCGCGCGGGCGGCAATCTCCGGCACGATGCCGTGAAATCGCTGGTGCAGCGCGGCCTGCGACGCCACCACGCTGGACAGGATCTGCAGTTGGTCCGTGATCACTGCGGCGGCCGTCTCGTCGCACGTCGTTTCGATCGTCAATATTTTGATGCGATTCATCGATAACTGACCACCCACTCATTTCAGCCGGTTTGACGGCTTGCGCCTTCACCAATCACGCCACCCCGCAAAACTTGTATCGCGCATACGGCTGATCTAAAATCGGCGTAGCAGCAAAGTGCTTTCGATCCCCGCCCGAGCAAAAGGAAGCGGCCATGACCACGACCGAGCAAACGACAAAAAGTGCGTTATGGGTGCCGGGTTGGTACGAACTAGACCAACCGTTAAGCGTCGGATCACACGATCGATTCTGGTTTTATCAGAATCCACCCGTCGATCTGTTACAAGCCGAATCGTTCGACTTTGTGTTTTTTAACCAGACCAATTCGGCCGCGAATTGCCAGGTCCGCAACGCCACGATTCGATCGATCGAGCACCCCACGCTGGGCAAGATACAGAAAATTGATACCGACGGATTGGACTACGTGTTCTATCCCGAATCCGGGGAAGAAATCATCGTGAACGCCGAAGAGCGCCCTGGCGTGGCCTACGACGAATCCAGCCAGATCACCGATTGGTCAGTTTCCGTGACGCTCGAAAACGTGTCCGAGCCGGTTTCCGACGCTGTCTGACTAACCATTCGATCGGTCAATCCGCTGGATGAATTCCAGCGCTCCGCAATCAAACGCCAACCCGTCGCCCGGCACGCCGTGGCTCTCTCGCGGATTGATGCGAATCAACCTGCCCGGCAACCGCTCCGCCATGTAACGGACCGTCGGCACGGCCGTGCCCGCCCCAAACTCCAACTTGACCAGCCCGTCGTCGACTGAGTTAAGCCACTGGGCCATTCGACGTTCCTGTGCGTCGGTCCGCCCACCTATCCACTGAAAATCGCCAAACATCAGGATGTTCGGCCGCGCGATCTGGCGGCATGCCGGGCATCGCGGCAATTCTCCCTCAGCCAACATCGTTTCGTGATCGATTGAAATCGGCTCTGGCGGCGCAGACCACACTTGTGAGCAACTCTGATCGGTGCACTGGAACCAGTGAATGCAGCCGTGACATTCGACGATGCGGCTTTCACAAAATCCGGACTTCTGAAAATGCCCATCGACGTTGCTGGTGAATACGAAATAGTCATCTCGCTGCCGCCGCGCCCACTGCCGGAGGATTTCAAATCCGCGGTGAGGAACGGTCTGCCGGTAAAGATTCAGCCGATGGCCGTAAAATCCCCAGGCTTGTCGGGGGTGCTCATAAAACCACCGCGGATTCGCCAGGTCGTAAAACGAATAGCCCAGCTTGCGGTATGGCGGGTAGGCATTCCAGAACCCTTCGTTGCCTCGAAAATCCGGCAATCCCGAGTCGACACCCATGCCAGCACCGGCACCGATCCACAATGCAGAGGCCGATTGAATCATTCGGCGGGCTTTTTGAAACTGAAACTTGTCGGAGTCATTCGCTGGCATAGAATCGCCGGGAAAAGGCGGGTCGTTTGACAATCAAAACGCTCTCGCGACAATCATTCGGGGACTGGCCCACTCATTCGTTCTGCCGCAACTGATATGAATTTAGTCCATACGCTGATCGTCGCGCTTGCGACGTTGGGCTCAACAACGTCGGTTACCGCGCAACAACAGCTCGATGAACGACCCACGATTATCCGCGCCGAGGCTTTCAGCGGCCAGCCGTTTGGCGTCGGCAAAATTACGTTTCGATTGGGCCGGCATGACGAGTTGATCCGCCAAACCGGCGCGGTGTCGTTGAGTGATGATGCCGGACGAGTGCTGTACCCGGCGTTTTCCGATGGCATCCTGTCTACCGTTTTGGGCCCAGGCCAATCGACGGGCGGAGCGCAGACGGTGTGGTTTTTGTTTCGCGGCGATACGCCATTGTCGGTCAAGTTGAATGCCGGCCTGCCGACGACGGTTGACATTTCGGTCAATTCGCGCCGCCGCCAACTGGGCCGGATCGTGTTGCAACAATGGTGGCGGCAGTTCAATGCCCAGGCGCGAGCCCGCATGGCATCGGGCGACTATCCGCCGCTGGTTGAGACTTATTTGACCACCATGTTGGCTCGCCGGTTGGAATTGTCGCCTCCGTTGTTGGATCGATTGTCTCAGCGGCAGCGCAGTCAGTTGCAACAAACGTTTGATTTGTTGTTCGATGTTGAATCGATTCGCGCCGAGTCATTGCGCCAATTGATGACAGAACCGCCCGGATCGAATCTGGCGACATTGGCCTTGCCGCCGGCAAACGCGTGGCCACCCACGCCGTTGGGTCTGCAAGCCGTTCAAGCGACCACTGAACCCATCGCCCGTTTTGTCCCGGAAGAATGTTTTTATTTACGATTCGGGAATTGGGACAACCAGCTTTGGCTCAAGCGTTTGTTGGAAGATTATGGTGGGGACCTCGGTCGCATGATCCAGCTCCGCGGTCACCAATCCAGCGACACCAGCAAGCTGCTGGACCAATTGGTGTTGGAATCGGGAACACTTGACGAATGGTTTGGCGGCAACCTGATTGCCGATGTGGCGGTCATCGGTACGGATCTGTACATCGAAGACGGTCCTTCCAATGCCGTCGTGTTGTTGGCAAAAAACAAAACACTCGAATCAAATATTCGGGGACGACGCGACCGGTTTGCCCAACAAAATCGCCAATCCGGAGTCGAACAACGGACTGTGGAAATCGCGGGGCACCAGGTTTCACTTTTGTCTGCGCCAGATAATCACATTCTTTCCTACTATGCCGTGCATCAAGATTGCCATTTGGTATCGTCATCGCGGTACATTGTGAAAAGATTTTTTGAAGCCGCCGAGGGCAAGCGATCGCTGGCCGGTAATCTGGATTTCATTCGGGCCCGGCACATCATGCCGCTGGATCGCCAGGATACCGTGTTCGTTTACCTCTCGCGCCAGTTTTTTCACAAACTGCTTAGCCCCCGCTACCAGATCGAATTGGCGCGGCGCAATCGCTCACTGGCCAACATCCAGTTGTTTCAGCTGGCACAAATGGCCGCGGCCAGCGAAGGCTTTGCGTCGGATTCCGTCCAGCAAATGATCCTGCACGGCCTGCTGCCGCAAAACTTCAATCAGCTGCCCGATGGCAGCCATTGTGATTTCAACGGTGAACAGTGGGTGGACACGCTGCGCGGCCGCAGAGGTTATTTCAAACCGATCGCCGATATGCCAATCGAGTCGATCACGCCGGCCGAATCCGCTTGGCTGGAAGACCGCTTGAGCACGTTTGACCGCGAGCTGCAACAAGTCGACCCGCTGGTCGTCGCGATCAAACGATTTGAGCGGGGTGGAGATGTGGAACGCGTTATTTTCGACGCGCGCATTTCACCTTTCGGTCAACAATCGTATGGCTGGCTGGCCACTTTGCTGGGTCCGCCCATGGAGTATCAGATCACCAGCGGCGCCGACGACCTGATTTCGTTTCAAGCCAGCCTGGCGGGCAATGGGTGGCTGGGCAACGGAGAGCCCTTTCAATTGTTCGCCGCGGTCCAGGGTGATCTGCCTCCGAAAACAGATCTGCGGCCAACCAACATTCTGGAAGTGTATCAATTGCTGAAATCCACTCCGGGTTACCTCGGCGCTTGGCCCAAACCGGGTTACCTCGATCGATTGCCGGCATTGGGTCGCGTTCCCGATGAGAACGGTTACACGTATTCGCGCATTCTGGATTTGTGGCGGTTGCAACACGGCCAATTTTCGCTGGTTTCATTCGAGCGCGACCGCCTGGAGCAAGTTCGCCACCAGTTGCAAATCGTTCCGGCGGAGCGACCGGCCCAAGTTCGGCTTCGCGTCGGTGACCTGGCAAATTCCAATCTGAAAACATGGGCCAACGTGATGTATTTTCAGCGAGGATGGAAAACGTCTGTGGCCAACGTGCGACTGCTGAACGCCATGATTCAACAATTTCGGCTGCCGCCGCCGGCGGCACTGGAGCGGGCCGAGCAACTGCTGGGCGTCCGGCTGGTTTGCCCACTGGGCGGCCAGTTTCAGTTGACACCAACGCCGTCCGGCAGGGCCGTTTGGGTGTCGGATCAATGGCCGGCCTTTGCCAATCCGGTCGTTCCTGATGAATATGTCGCGCCGCCGCTCGAATGGTTTCGGGGGCTCCAGCTAGACGTTTATCAGCTGCAAACGCAATTCATCGTGCACGGCGCGCTGGATATTCAGCGACAGCCGTCCGGCGGATTGCCGGGCTTGCCAACATTCAATCTGTTTGGCGGTTTCTCCAACGTGGAAGAGTTGCCTGAGGCACTGCCGCAAACGGGCCGGCC
>JBFILF010000040.1:0-18871 GCA_041599835.1 Pirellulaceae bacterium | reverse complement strand
CTGAATGGGTGGCGGAAGCCGGTCGGCATTCCGAATATCGCGGCAAAGAATTACCGGCGTATCGCGTGCAATTGGATCATCCGACGGATACCCGAATTTATGTTTCGGCCCATCGAGGGTTGGTCACCACCCGACGCAACAATCGTTGGCGGCTTTTCGATTTTTTTTGGATGTTGCATACGATGGACTATCAAGGCCGCGATAATTTCAATCACTGGTTGTTGAAGTCGGCTTCCGTGATGGGTCTGGTGACCGTGTTGAGCGGCTTTTGGTTGTGGTGGCGAACGTCACGGATTCGGCGTCGATGGCGAAAAAAGCGGCAACCATAGTGGAATGAACGTGCGCCAGCGCGCGCGCAACGTGGCTCGACTGGTGGTTTTCGCCTGCCTACTTATTGAGATCGACGACTAAGGCCTCCGGTGCGCCTGCTTTTGCTTCACCCAGCATAGGTTTGAGCCCGGTGGCGGTTTTCAGATCCGGCCTGTCACGGCCGATTCTGACGGTGTACGTTCCGTCGGCAAAAACCGGCGGCCGGAATCGTTGGCTGGCCGCTCGCACCGTATACAAGATCTCGCCACCTTGCTCGTTTTTCACCTGGATCACCGGTTGGGACGCACCTGAAACGACTAACTCAGGCAAGTGCCCCACGGGGGAACGGCCATCGTTGTCCCGCATGTTGACGGTGATCGGCCAGCCCGGGAACTGGGCGGTGTCGCCCTGATTGACGTCGGCAAACCGCGGCCAGCATTCAAACGTAATCGTGCGATTCTGTTTATCAAACCGAACGACGCCAAATCCATCGGCGCGTTTCAACTCGTCCGTTCGATCTTCGGGATTGGCATACGCCAGCATCGTGATCCGGTTGCCCAACCCGTCCCGGTAGTCGCCAGTCCACTTCAGCGGGCTATCTGGCACGGAACTGGGACCAGGCCGTTCATCGGCGGGGTGCCACCAGCGACCATAAATCGTGTTGACGATGGCCGGGTTGGTAAAACCAAAGGGACCATCTCGATGCTGGTCGATGCCGTGCTGGACAACGACCGCCAGGTGCTGGTCGCCACACAGGTGCGGCGCCCACGCCCGCCGGATTGCGGCCAGTGCCCGGTTCCGCCCCGTTTGCGGCCAACCATTGCAGTCCAAATCGGCAATCAACCGGTTATCCGGCGTGCCATGCAGGTGGACGGCGCCCGCAAAAGCCGTTTGCGACAGCACGCATTTCATTTGCGCGCCGGTCCAGTCTTGGCTCCACGCGTCGAGAAACTTCAGCTGACGTTCGCCCAATAGTTGCAGTTCCGGCAAGTCCACCGCCGCCGGATCGTAGGCCGGGTCGATGATGTGATCGGGACGCGGACCCATCTTGGGAATTTTTCCCTTGGGTCCCGATTTGAATTTGCGGTCTTCGATGATCGCAAAGTCAATTCCACCGACGCGAAGGTTGGTAAAGTAAACGCCGATGCCTCGCCCGATGGGCCGCGGATCAAACGCGTCGGGCAGGTGCCATGTCTGGCAACGCTGCACCATATTGACGTATCGCGCTGGATAAAAGAATCCACCGCCCGGACCTTGTGGCGTTGCGGCCTTCTTGCCGTTTTCGCCCCAGATGTTGGACTGCCCCACGTCGTGGTCGTCAGGAATCGTGATCACCGGCCGGTCCCGCAGCAGCTCCTTGAACTGCGTGCCGAATTCGATCCAGCCGAAGGTGTGTTCCTTGTGATGGTACGACTGGTCGCCGGCAAAAAACAGCAGGTCGGGGTCGATTTGCTTCAGGTTGTCGATAATCCGGGGACGCGGGCCAGGAGTTCGCGAGCTGTTGCACGACAGGCTGCCGACGACGATCACCGGTTTGTCGATCGGGTCCTGTCGAATCAGGCCTTCGAACAGGGCCGCCTCGCCGTAACGGACCCGATAAGGCACGTCCTGTCGATTGTCCCATGCTTCGATACGGAAATGCGTGCTCCAGCCAATTTCGTGGATCGGCCGAGTCGCCGCCTCCCTCCATTGGCCATCGGTCTGCAGTTCCAGTATTGCCTGCTTGGGTTCTTCAGGCAGCAACGGGTAAAACTGGGCCGTGAGTTTCAACGTACCGCGGTCGTGCGTATACACCGCGAACGCAATCACCTGGTCGCGGGGAACTTTGAGTTTAGGATTTTCCAGTTCCCACCAGCGCCCGCTGGATTGCCGTTCCAGTTGCTTAAATTCCGGCCCAAACGGCTCGGGTTCCTGGCCGACGAGAAACGCTTGCGACGTCAGGGACAATATCAGCCAGATCGTCGAAAAGGCGTGAAGAACAGGTCGCATAACGTGGCCTCCAGTTATCAATCAGTGCCATGATGTGGCAAAGTGCATCAGTTTACACATACCCGGACGCGACCGTGAATGAGCGTTTAACTGTTTTGCGCTGCCTCACGTTGGCGGCTCGATTGGTTTGGAGCGGCCGCAGCTGCAGATCACGGGTTTGTGATTCTAGAATACCGGCTCGGCGATACCGGCGGTATCGACGCGCCAAGGCAGCCAGGCGACCGCAAAATCCTCGATTGAGATATCTGATTTGCGCGGCCTCACGCTCAGCTGTTCGAAATCCAAATTGTCGATATTGAGTTTGCTTTCAATTTCGGTCACTTCGTCGTTAAATTTCGCTTCCAACTCTTCAAAGTCGGCTTGCAAATCCTCCAGGTTATCTTTGGCGCGAGCAATGTCCCCCTTTTCTTTTGAAGCGCGGCCAAACGAACGCATACTTGAGCCGGCCCTTCGTGCGTTGGTAACGCTAACCGCCTTGCGGCCCAGCAAAGCACCCATGAGCGTCGTCCCGACCGAGAGAATGGAATCCATTTTCTTTTGCTTATACTGAGATTCCTCACGTTCGATGCGTTCCTCGGCCCGCCGCATGCGATTGCGCAGAGTCTCAAATTTGGCCGCGTATTTTTTTCGCAGTTTCTCGACTTGCAAATCTCGGTTTTCCGAGGCCAGCTGCTCCAATCGAACTTTGAAGTCGCCTTCGGTCTCACCCGGCTCGGAATACGTTTTTAGTTCCTTGCATTTGAATACCGGCAGATCCTGTTCGCGATAAAGAAACTCCTTGAATTCCTTCTCCCAGGCGGCGAATTTCTTTTTGACCTGCATCGATTCGGGCAACGGTCCAAATTCGGCTTGGTCATCCGGCTCGGATTCAAAGTCCAGCGATTCCTCCAGCGGTTGCGATTCGTTCCACACTTCATCCGGAATGTCCTCGTCCCGCACGGGAACCAGAAACGACCGTTGCGTCCACTGGTCGACTTTGTAACTGGCGCGGACAAAGTGCAATCGGCCGGTGGCATACAACGCCGGCCGGTAGACCATTCGATCGGAGGATGCGACCTGGCCGTTGGCCGCCACGAATTTTTGCTTGACGTCACCAGGCACTAATTGCGGCATGTTGGTTGTTGGCGTGGGAGGCGGCGCTGCCATTTTCTCGGCGGCCGGTCGGCCACTCGAGGCGGCAGCAGGCGGACTAAACGGCTGGCTTTTGTCCACCAACGTTTGAATCTGGGTGCGCGTGAGCGGCCCGCGCAAGTAGCTCATGGCCCAACGCGTCTCAAACACAACTGGTTCGTCGTCGTGCACGTTATTCATCAAAAAACGGCGGCTGCCCAAGCCGGCCAGGATCTGTTCCATTTCGGCGCGATTGAACGATGCTCCGGTGTTTGACGCGGCGCCTTCGAGCCCTTCGATGACCCGGGCTTTGTCGCGCTCGGTCTGCAACCGGCCCAGGAACCAGGTGCCGGTATTGGACAGTCCCTTGTAGTCCAAATCGACCGGGTTTTGCGTGGCCAGCACCACGCCCAGCCCGAAGGCTCGCGCCTGTTTCAGCAGGGTCAGCATCGGTTGTTTGGATGGCGGGTTGGCGGTCGGCGGAAAGTAACCAAACACTTCGTCCATGTACAACATCGCCCGCAGGCTCGAGGTACCGGCTTGCGAACGCATCCACGCCAGGACTTCATTGAGCAAAATCGTGACAAAAAACATTCGCTCGGCGTCGTTCAAATGCGCGATCGACATGATGGAAATTCGCGGCTGACCGTCGGCCGTGTGCAGTAAACGCTTGACATCCAGCGGTTCGCCTGACATCCAACTGGCAAACGACGGCGAGGCCAACAGGTTATTCATCGTCATCGCCAGTTCCATCCGCTCCTTGGACGGAAAAAACGAATCCAGGTCCATGATGCCCACCCGCTGAAACGGCGGTTTCTGGATTTCGCCGATCAATTGCCCCAGGTCCAGATCCCGCCCGGCCGCCCAGGCCTTGTCCAGCAGATTCGAAATCAAAATGTGCTCGCGGCTGCGTATCGGATCGGCGTCGATACCCAACAATGCAAGTAAACCAGAAACGGCGGACGATATTCTTTCGCGGAACGCGTCGGCATCGTTGATGATTTCCGGTGCCGGCGCGGCAAACGATTTGAGAATCGTCAGCGGCCGACCGGCGTCGCTGCCGGGCGTAAAAATCTGCAAATCCACTTTGTTTCGAAAGTTGCGAATACGTTCGCCGTCCTGGCCCCAGCTGGCCAGACCCTTGGTCCATTTTTTTGATTCGCCAGCGGCAAACTCGTCTGGCGTCAGTCCTTCGCGTTGCGCCTGGCTTTCGTCGATCCACGGTCGGAAATCTGCAGGTGTCAAATCGGGAAACGTCAGCAACAAATTGGCGATGTCACCCTTGGGATCGATGACGATAGCCGGAATGCGATCCAAACCGGCTTCTTCCAATAGATCCAGGCACAAACCCGTTTTGCCGCTGCCCGTCATCCCCACCACCACGGCATGCGTGGTCAGGTCCTTTGAGTCGTACAGAATTGTTTCGTCGGTCGACTGGTTGGCGGCAACGTCAAATCGGCGGCCCAGATAAAACGCACCCAGTTTTTCAAAATCTTGCATGGTTCTGTGTGGGAAAAGTCTGACGTGGACGAGCGGGCAGGCCTCAAAAGCGCTGGCCTGTCGGAAGGGCGCCAGTGTGTCTGCTGGCGAGTGACGGCATGATCACCGGCACAACAAGCGATAGTATGCCGAACTGGCGGCGAATTTCCAACCCGCAGCGATGGCAGCTGATGCAAATGCCGACAGCATGCCGCGGCCGAGATCATTAGAAAATCTAATCTCAGTTTTGCAACTTGAGATATCAGGTCAGCATTGAGATTCCAGAATTACAAGCCGCAAACCTCAATACTCTCCGATCCCCGCGAACTCGGGTGCCGCCGCCGGTGTCGGGGCGGGTTTGATGATGGCAATTCGCTGATTGGACAAATCAGCGCGCAACCGCAAATCGGCTTGCGACAAGAACTGTAATCGGAAAGGCCGCTGCGAGGACGGCGTGAGGTTGGTGGCGAATGACGTCTCGCCCCGTTCCTGCATACTGAGGTTGGAAATGATCAACCGCAATGTGGCAGTGGCGGTGTCCAGGCCGACGACGGCCACGTTGCGCCCCTGTCTCAGTTTTTCGATGGCAGCATTCGCCATCGGTTCGTCGGCCGACGGCGGCACCATCGCGGCGCCGACGGACCAACTGTTCGACAAAGGCAGCTTGGGTAACTGGGTACTGAACGGCGGCGCAAAACGGAGAAAGCCCATGGAACGCGCCATCAGGGCCATGGCCCAGGCGTCGTTGCCAAAGGCTGCCAGATGCTGGGGCGACGTTACCAGGTAGGAAGTGACAATTTGCAATCCGCCGCGGCCACTGTACTCGGGCGCGCCAAACACCGATTGGCCGATCGCCACCCGGTCGCAAACGGGGAAAAAACACAGCCCGGTTGTGTTGGGATGCTCGTCGTGCAAGCCGTTGTGCGACGGGCTCCAGCGGCAAAGCTCGTGGGCTACCTGGTCGTCGATCCCGGCCGAGCGGGCCACCAATTGGTAACCCCGAACGCGCGCATTGTTGTCGGAGGCGAATACCGCCTGGTCTACTTCGATCTGCGCCATTTCTTTTCCAGACATGCGATGATCCAATCGAGCGGTTCGACGATGCCGCGTGGCTGAACGTGCAAGGGGACTTGGAATCGGCCCCCGAACGAGTCAAATGCTTCCATCGAGGCACCCACGACGCTGGCCGAGAAAAACGCGAATGATTGAAACCGCTGTTGGCACAACTGGGTCAGGCCCGGCAGATTGGCCGCGGCGAATTTATTGGCATCTTGCTCGGCTTCCGAACAAACGTCGGATTTCGTCAAAACGAATGCCATGGGCACGCGAACTTTTTTTCGGCGCTCGTTTTGCTGCCGGGTGTGCAACGAAGCTACGTAGGTGGCCAATTTAACGCCAAACATGTCTTCACACCGAGCGTCGTCACGAATTCGACTTGAATCCATCAGCACGATCATGCCGCGGGAGTTCAGCACCAGGCTGCGGATCGTCGAGGAGGCGCCGGTCTGTTCCAATTCCAGCGCGACCACTTCGCCAGCAACATCGGGTGTCACGATCTCGACACGGCGCTTCGGTTTGCGCTCGGAGAATGCTTCACAGTGCACCCAGTTCCACTTATCCGGTTCGGACGGCGTTTTTTCCGGAAAACGACGGTTTTCCAGAGCGCCGATCGTCTGCTCCTGCACGGCCAGCGAAAACGCTCCGTTGGGAAGGCCACGCATGCCGTGAAAGCCCTTGCCCAGCATGTCGAGCAACATGCCGAGGTAAACGGTTTTGCCGGCGCCGCTGGCACCCAACACCGAAATTAGTTTCGTGTCGTTTCCGACTTGCGACACGGACTTAGAGACTTGGATGGGTGTATGGCACCGTGGGCAGCCCAGCCCGGATTCGACCAATTGCGTTCCGCAGGTCACGCAGAACAAATCAGTCTGCAAGTCATACCACGTTTGAGTTCCTGATATCATTGGTAAGGTTCCCGATTGTGTAAGCAATAGTGTTTCGTGGCCGACCGCACCGGCGATCGGCCGGATCACCCGGTTTAGTCCATTACCTTTCCGGGTGCGCGTTTGATTTGGTTGATGGAAATGCAACAGCGGAATCCAATGTTGTGGCCGCGATACAACTTGGGCTGGCCGCTGCGAAACTGGCAAGTCGCCTGACTGGGCAGATACGTGTCGAATGCTCCGCCGCGAATCTCGGCCACTTCCTGGGCGTTCATCGGCTGGGCGCCTGGGCAGACGAAGTTGTCGTTGGTCCACTCCCAGGTGTTGCCGATTAATTGAAACACGCCGTTGGGCGTGCAACCATCGAAATGACTATTGACCGCCACCGTCGAGCCGACGCCGGTTGGCCACAGGTTGGCGTGACGCGCTTCGTACACGTCCCCCCACGGATACTTCAGCGAGTTTTGCAGTCCCTGTTGACTGACGTTCCAAGTGCCGGCCCGTTGCCATTGGGCGGAAGTGGGTAATGATTTGCCAATCCATTGGGCGTAAGCGTTGGCTTCGTACCAGCAGATGCCGGTAACCGGGTGATCGTGTTGATCTCGGATCCAACGGCCACCGCGCCAATCGCGCGGGCCGGGGGCACCCGATTGATCCACAAACTGAACCACGTGCGGCCAGATTTCGTTAGGCCAAAAGCTCATATCGTTGTAGCCGCCGGCCCGCAAAAACAACGAATACTCTGCGCACGTCACGGCCAGGCGGTCGATGTAACAACCGCCGACATCAACCATCTGCACATGGCGACCGCCGGCATGGTCGGCCTCGAGTTCCTCGTCGTTGGCTCCCACCGGTTGCGACGTCAGTTGCACGCTGCCGGCGGGAACCAGGGCCATGGACTTTTGCAGCTGCTTCCAGGCCCGGGCGCATTCCGAGCCCGATACGGGTTTATCATCGTCGCCGGCCAGCACGTGACAGTACATGAGTTTTTTGCACTCACCACTAACGTTGGCAGCCGGACCGTGTTCGGCAGTTCGGGATGAACTAAGCGTTCCGCCCAAAAGCTGACGCGAATTTTTAACAAGTGTCGAAAGACTCAAGGTTCTTCTCCTATCCGATTTTGTTTGAAGTTTTGTTCGTTAACGTCCCCGGCGGGCGTGTTCGCTGACCTGCATCCGCAGCTGCTGCAACTCAAACAAGCTGGTCTTGGTGCAAACCGGTTCGTGCGGAGGCAACGTCGCCACCACCTTCGGCGCCGGTTGCATGATCGGTTTGGGGCTTTCACTGTTCGGCGTCAATAATTGGTCGCGTCGCTGGTTGTCCAGCGCCTGCCATGATTCGGCCAGTGCTTCGCTGGCATCGGCCAGCCGCGCCATTTCTGCCTGTCGCTCGCGTTGCCACTGCTTGCGCTGCTGGTCCAAGTCGGCGGACAATCGTCGCGCGACATCGTATTCCGATTGCAGTTCACCCAGTTGCAACAAGGCGACATTGAGCCGATCCACATGGGTTTCGAAAAACCCTTCGATCAGCCGGGTCACGGCGCGGAGGCGGCGGATCACCTCGCTTAATTCCGTGGTCGACAAGGATTTGTTCATGGTGAAGGTACTCATTGAATGGTTGGAGTCAGTTATCGTCCGTCGAGCCGTTGCCAGATCCGGGAAATCCGCGCCGACAGGCTGCGCTGGCGTTTTTCTTCCTCTTCCTTTTCGTGAATCTCTTTGAGGTGCTCGCGAAAGGCGCGCAACCGGACATCTGGATTCTCGCCACTGGGCGAGGCAACCTGGGTGGTCCGTTCGATTTCATCTTGCATGTGGACGAGTTCGGCGCGTTGCCGGGCCAGTGCGGCGCGTTCCTGGGCGATTTCCAGTTCGTGTTTCCGCAGTTGATCCTGTTTTTCGGCGGCTTGCTCCAATTCCTTTTGAGTCAGCCCTGTTTGCTGGACCAGCGATTGCAGCCGTTTCATTTCGACCGCCGTTTGCTCCAGTGAATGTTGCAGATCTTGATTCTTGGATCGCAATTCGGCGATTTGTTGTTCCGACTGGACCTGGTACTCCTGGTTGTGTCCCCGCGTGATCTGCGCGACCCGTTGCTCGACGCTTTCCCGAGCCTGCAGCGCGTCGCCCAATTTGGCTTGCAGTGATTCTTCGCGAGCCCGCCATTGTTGTTCGCGATCGGCGATTCGCGTCTCGATTTCCTTGACCCAGTTCTCCAGTTGTTTCCGCTCTTCCTTTTCGGCTTGTGCCGCCTCGTCGGAAACTTGCAGCAGGTTTTCCAGACTGCGGACGCGACCATCGGATTGATGGAGTTCATCCAGCAGCTGTTCCAGTCGTTCGACCAGTCGCGTGGTTTCCTCGCTCGGCACGTCGTCAAAGGCGGGAGATTGGCCGTTGATCCATTCTTGCAATTCCGCCTCGCGCTGCGCCAATTCATTCTGCAACTGCTGGACCTCGGCCTGCAGTAGTTCCGTTTCTTCGACCTGCATCGGGTCAACGTCATCCGGCCCCGCTGCATCCATTGGTTGCAGAGTCAGCTGAAACTCCAACTCGTCGCGCAGCCGCCGGATTTCGCAATTTGCGTCGGCCAATTGCTGCCGCAGATCGGCTTCTTCGTCGCAAATGGGGGAACTGTCACCCGTGGACACCGTGCAGCAATCCGCCGCCAGGCCGCTGCTCACCATCGCGTGGGTTGCACCGGGAAAGCCATCGCCGGGGGCGACGCTGGCGGTAGCGGGCTGCTCATCGGCTGTGGCCTCATCGGCTGCGGGCTGCCCGTCGCCAAAGGTGGGCGTTTCATCGCTGAGCGCGGAGGTGGTAGCGTAGCGAATCTGAAACGGGCCAACCTGCAACGTGTCACCGGTTTCCAACTGAATTTCTGTGTAGATCTTTTCGCCGTTGACCTGCGTTCCGGCTTCGCTGTACCAGTCGCTGACAAACATCTGCCCGCCATCCATTCGCAACATGCAGTGTTTGGGCGCCACTTGCGGATCGTCCAATCGAATGCCGCAAGATTCGTCTCCGCCGACGATGACACTGGACGCGTCGTCCATGCGAACCACGCGAGGCCGTTCGGAACCGCGGCAGATCTGGATGGCGGCCACCAGTTGATTGGCCGGGTTTTGAGAAGTGGTTGACACGTGGAATCTCCCTCGAAGTTTCCGTTTGGATTAGTTGCAGTTGGCCATCTGAATCTCAGCGGCCGGCGAGTTTTCGAATGAGTCGGCATCTGTTCCGAGCAACAGATCGGCCAGCTGATCCGTGCCCTCGGGCCATTGGCCAAAATGTTCCAGCCGATTACCGCCCGACGTCCCCAGATCACTGGAGTCGCCGGCGATGCCACACCAGCGGGACTGGCGCAACTCGACCGGATCCTCAGACGTCAGCGTCGCCAGTGTTTGCCGGGCTTTTTCGCCATCCAGGTCAAACAACAACAGGTCGGGCCGCACGCGTCTCAGCAGCAGGCGCACGGCCAACACGTCCCGTACAACTTTTCCGCTTAATTGATCCGCGTGCGCTTTGAACAAGTCGTTCAAGTGTTGGGTTCGCGCGATGTCGTCGGTAATCGCAATCACCGTTCGCAGATTGTGTTTTGCCTGTCGCACGACGACGTCGGCCCGTACAAATCCCTGGAGGACGCAGCGCAATTCGCCCAATGGAATTTCCGTCTTCTGCGCCAATTCGTCGATGGTGCACGGCGCCGACAGGGTGTTTAGCAGTTTCATGTGTTGGGCCGCCAGTCCGGCGCGGTCGAGGTTTTGCCCTCGCTGCGATTGACGGACATACGTCGATGGCGGGCCTTGTGGATCGACCTCTGGTTGCGGTTCGGCCGCCAGCGCCGCTTCGACGGTCAAGGCCAGTAGGCTGATGTCGAGAGGCAATTTGCCGAACAACACCGACGGGTTTTGAGTGCTGACGAAACGAAATCCTTTGAGTTCGTTTTCCATGCAATGCTGGATCAGCACGGCCGCCTGATGCCGGAGCAGTTGTTTCAACAATCGGGCGTCCAGCACCTTGTTGTCCAGCAGTTCGACCAGTCCGTCGACCTCGCTGCAGTTACGACCGCGCATCGTGAATTTGACCATCGGCGCCAAATCGGCGATGGTCTGTGGCAGTCGTTGGCTTACGAGCTCGGGATCGATGCCAGACGCCGTCACCGCCTGAATCCGACCACCGGAAAGAAATACTGCAACACGGCTGCGGCCCAGGTCGATTTCCAGCATGCCGCGTTTGCTGGCGTTATTGAGGAAGTCCAGCACTTCGCGCAATTTAAAACACGAAAACGAACCTGACAGCTCACCGTCCGGCAATTCGTCGATCACTTCGGGGACGGCGGTGCCGCTGGACTGCGAGGCCACCACCATGGCCGCCGTGTCCAGGGCGTTGGCGACGGTTGTGCGCAGCAACTCGGGCGTGTACGGTTTGGGCAACATGTCGATGACATTGGGTTGCTCGGTGTATTCGGCGTAGGCCTTTTTGCGGAGCGTGGAGCTGACCACGATGGGGATTTGTTGTAATTCAGGATCTTCCATCAGCTGGCAACACACTTCGTAACCGGTGGTGCCAGGCAATTGGTGGTCGAGCAATATCATGTCGGGCATTTCGTCCATGGCCATCATGATGCCGTCTTCCGCGTTGGCGGCCATCACAACTCGGTAACCCGCGCTGCCTAATTCGTTGTCGACCAGTCTGCGAATGGTCGCGCTATCGTCGATGACCAAAATCGTTTTCTCGCTCATGACGGTAAATCTCCCAGTAATGCTGTTTTGAGTTTCAATGTGTTAGTGGTTAACGCGGCGAGCTGGGCCGTGTCAGGTCTAACTGACCGAGTAGGTCAGTCAGTGAATCTTCGGAAACAGGTTTGTTTAAAAATGCCTTGGCGCCGTTGTCGCTGACCCGCTGCCCGACTTCGTCGTTGCTGCGGCTACTGACCACCACCACCGGGGCATTGATGAAGTCGCTTTGATTGATTTCGCTCAACAATTCCAGGCCGCCCATCCGCGGCATATCCAAATCGGTGAGGACCAGATCAAAGTCATCGGTCCGCAAGCGACTGAGCGCGTCCAGACCGTCACCGGCTTCGGCGACGTTGAAGCCGCGACCGCGGAGGCGTTTCGCCAGGCTTTTGCGAGCGCTGAGCGAATCGTCGACGATCAAAACATGGGGCGTGGCATGCACCGGCAATGGGGTCTGAGCAACGACGTGCGGGCTGTCCGCCTCGGCGCCCTCGCGATCGCGACACCACTGGACAGTGCGATCGGCGTTGAGCAGCAGCACCGTTTCACCGCTTCCCGACAACACAACGCCGCTCAGCAGCGGATGGCGTCGTACCACGCCGGGCAAGGCGCGGACAACCACTTCATCGGGACCGAGCACTTCGTCGACCCGCAATCCGAATTCGTCGTCTAGCATCAGCGTTTGCGCCGAATGGGGCTGGGCGCCGTCGCCTTGATGGGTGGGCACCATGTTCATCGACTCGGAAAACGAGACCAGTTTCACGCTGGATTCCGGCGTCAACGGTTTGTTGGCGGCCGTGATCGAACGCATGGGCAAGGCAAACAACCGACCGGACGCACGAAACACCATCACGTGTTCAATGCCCGTCGTCAAAGGAATCGACAGACGCACCGTGGTGCCCTGGCCGGTTTCGGAATCGATATCGATTTGACCTTGCAGCCGGTCAATGGCGGTGGCCACCACGTCCATTCCCACACCGCGGCCGGACACCTGGCTGGCGCTTTCGCGGGTGGAAAACCCGGGATGAAATATCAGCTTGGCCAACTGTTGTTTGGACGGTGAACTGCCCGTGGGCAACAATCCGCGTTCCAACCCGCGGCGTCGCAAGGCTTCGAAATCCAGGCCCTTGCCGTCATCGCTGACGGTGATCACGAGCAGGCTGGCGCTGGCCGTGGCCCGCAGCGAGATACTTCCTTGCGGTGGCTTATTGGCGGCGGTCCGCCGCGCCGGTTCCTCGATGCCGTGACTGACGGCATTGCGCACGACGTGCAACAGCGGCTCGTAAAGTCGTTCCTGTAACGACTGTTCCAACCCGGTGTCCTCGCCCTGGAAACGGATTTCAACAGATTTCTGTTCCATCCGCGCTGCATCGCGAATGGACCGTTTGAGTCGTTGGAATAAACCGGCCACCGGCAATCGCCGCAGCTGCATCAGTTCCTGGCGGAACTGGCGGATCAAATGTGAAAGCGCCTGGTTCTCGGCGGCCAGCGGCTTGTACGTGTCCGTCAACTCGCGGGAAATGGCAGCCACATCGCTGGCCACTTCGCGAATCACGTTATTGCTGGACGGCTCGCTATCGAGCACCAGCGAGACCCGTTCGCACGACTGTTCAGTGCGGCTGGAAGCAGCGCGAACGCCTCCGGTCCATTCGTCACTGAAGCGGCGCAGCCGATTGGCACAATGGCCCAATTCCTTGTTGCATTGCGCTAAATCGGAAACCCACGTTTCGCGACGATTTCGGATCACGACTAACTCCGCCAACATGTCCATCAAGCGATCCAGCTGGGACGCGCGGACGCGAATCGACGATTCGCCGGACATGGGTCCTACCCCGATCATCGGGTTGGCGACGAGCGAATCACGATGGGCAGCTGGCGAGGCCGGCGACGATTCCGACGGCGCGACAGGCTGGCCGCCGGTCTCCAACACGGCAATTTGGTTGCGGACGGAGTCAATGGCGGTCAGCAACAAATCGTCGTCGAGACGGCTGTGGGGTTGCTGCCCCTGCGATTGCAGCCACTCTTCCAGATCATGCAGGTAGGTAGCGAGGCTTTCCAGTCCAACGCTGGCCGAAGCCCCCTTCAGCGTATGTAGCTGGCGGCAAAACGTCTGAGCTCGCGCCGCGTCATCGTCACTGGTCTTGGCGTCCAACACCACGCTTTCCATCGCGGCTAGGCAACGATTTGCGTCATCCAGAAATGCGTCGCGCAAGTCGGCGTCCGCCATCAGTTCTGGCGGGACCTCCAACGTGGCGGGCGCGGCGGCCGGCACACGGCGCGTGTCGGCGTCTAAGGCTTGTGGGTCAGGAGATTTTGAGTTTTTGGTTGTCGTCGTGGGAGCTTCCTTGGCCGCCGAACCGCCAGGCGAAACTTCCCGGGCATCGTTCTGCCGCAGTACGGACAACAGCAGGTCGATTTGATCGCTGGAGGGCTCGACGACGTGATCGTCATCCTGCTCCGGCAACGGGCCGCCCGAATCGATAGGTTCGGTTTCGATTGTTTCACCAAACAGGGCGAGCGAGTCACCCCATTTCTCACGCATATCCGTCGTGACATGCACCAGCTTATTCAGATCATCACATGATCCGTTGGCGTGACCCAACACTGTTGGCAAATGAGTGTTGAAGAAGGTCCACAACTCGGCGAGTTGTTTTTTGGAATCCTCGGTGTCGTCCTGCAGGCAATCTGTAATCTGCAACAACTTGAGGTAACAGCCGGCGGCATCCGCCAATTCCAGCTGATCAACTTCCACGGCAGCCGAGTGGATGTCTTCCAACTGCTGCTGAATCGTCTCGCGGGAGGAGGCGTCCAGCGCCTGATCGGGCGTGGGGCTACCGCCCGAGGGACGTTTCTTCGACGCCGACGGCTTAGCGGTTTGTTTTGGTCGCTTGGATTTACTCATGATTTGTCGTTTTTTCGTAACATGTTTCGCATTCAGTTGGCCGGCCTAGGACGACGGTGATTCGACGGTGCCGACCAGCGAACCGGCGTGCTTCAGCGACGAGTCCATGCGCGATTCCAAATCATTGTGTTCGAGGCGTTCTAGTGGCGGGTTCCATGCGGTTGCCGCGCCTTGGTGGTCGCGAAAGGGGTCAAACCGCAGTTGAAACTGCTTGGCCAGTTTTTCAAATGACTTGGTTGTCCAGCGGATGCCCTCGACCATGCTGCGACCGGAACGCACGTTTTCGGTGAGGCGTTGCACGGTGTCGACGAACTGCTCCGCCATTTTGAACTGGTCGCGCGAGTAGTTGGAAATCGAGCTGGTTCGTTTTGCCGTGTCATGGGAGGCATCGGAAACGTGCTCCAACAATTGGCGGGCGGCGTTAAGCCGCGACAGGATTTTTTGCACCTGGTTGTGCTCGTCTTCGATTACCGACACCGACTGTTGCGTTTCGGCTTGAATCGATTCAATCCGCAGCGACGCGTCGCGAGCGGCGGTGGCGGATTGTTCGGCCAGATTGCGAACTTCTTCGGCCACTATGGCAAAGCCGCGTCCATGTTGGCCGGCCCTGACGGATTCGATGGACGCGTTAAGTGCCAACAAGTCGGTCCGCGATGAGATGTTGCCGATCGTTTCGACAATTCCGCTGATCTCCAAAATGTATTCGCCGAGTGCCTGGAGACGTTTTCCGCGACTGGCGATCAACGTTTCGATTTGCACCAATTCAGACAACAGCTCATCGACCTGTTGCAATCCGGAGCGGGTGTTTTCGTGAGTGGAATGGGCTGCCGAACTAGCCGCTTCGGCGTTTTCCAGAACCGCGTCGATTTGAACGGAAATTTGTTCGACCAGTTGGGCAGACTGGTTGACCGCATGCGACTGGTCTTCGGCGTTTTGGGCGATTTGATCGGCACAGCGTTCGATTTCGCGGCCGCACGAAGTGAGCTGACCGAAATCCGTGTTGAGCGAATCGGTGAATCCCTGCAGCAGTTGCCGCAAGTGATCGGCCACCGACAAACCCTGCAAATCCGTGTCGCTGCCACTGCGGCGGTCGAGTTGATGAATTAGGCTCTTGAGTTGATTGGCGTGTTGTTCGCCGATTTGTGCCTGTTGCGACCAGCGACCAAAACGGCTGATGATTTCCATTGACAATTCGTCCAACTCGGTGATGCCGGTGGTTTTGACTGTGTGGTCGCGCTGTTGTTCAAAATGTTCGGCCAGGTGATGCAGATGGGACAGACCGCCGCTGATTTGCCCGACCGTTCGCCACGCGAAAAAAACCGCTGTTCCGGCCAGCACCAGGGCGATGAGACATGCCAGCGCGATGGAATCCAGCATGGCGAAGGTCAACGAGACCAGGCTGCCTGCGGCAAAGGCAATCAAAAATGTGGTTATCAGCACTCTTTGAATTCGCATGATTAGTTTTTCTGTTGGTACGTTTGTTGATTAGGCTGTTTGGGGGTCCAACGACGGCGCGGCGGTCACCGGCTCGTTCATGGCTTGCCAGTGCCCCCGCAGTTGTCCCGCCACCAGCGACAACAAGTCATTGGGCTGGATGACCGAAACGAAATGCTCACGAAACGTGGCGCTGCCGCCATTGACGCTGGCCCAGTCCTTAGCGTGATCGCGTCGTCCGCTAAAAGAAATTTCCAGTGATTCAAGCCCCAGCACCTGATCGATCAGGATACCCCAGGCGCCTTCATCACCATTGAATATCAGCATTTGTTGGGCATTGTTTCGGCCTTTGCTACCGGCCCCGATGAAGTCCGATAGATCAAATACGGGTAAAAACTCGTTGTGCAGGTACGCCAATCCAGCCAGCGCGCGGTCGGTCAACGGAATGGGCGATAATTCGGGCACGGGAGTCACGTTGCGAATTGCCAGCGCTGAAATCGCAAATGTTTCGCCACAGCACTGAAACACGCAGTATTTTCCGGCCTGATTCAATTGGTTTTCATTCATCGTCGTTACCTACGGTGAAAGTGTCTCGGCCCGGTTGCGGCGGTGCGTTGTCACCCGGATGGAGATTTGCCAATCGCTGTTTCAGCTGTTGCAGGCGTGAACTGGAAAATCGATCCTGGTCGGCTGTGTTAGCGGCGGCCGAGCCGGTCGCGGATACCGGGATGGCGTGTTCCACAACGGACTCCGCTGGGCGGTCCGAGTTCAAATCCGAGTTCGAAATGGCGCCAGTCGGTTGGTTCAGCTGACCCCCGAGAGCACGCACGATTTCCGAGAGCTCGTTGGAAACTTCGCCGACAAACGCTTCGATTTCAGCTGACCAGGCGTCGACATCGAACATGGATTGCGCAACGTGCGGCGGAAGGTCACCGGCGCGCGCATCGACAGAGCTTGTGGGATATGGGTCCATTGTCGTTTCCAGAATAGATTCAGGCGGTGCGCGATAATTGCCGGTCGATGGTCGATAAGAGCTGTTCGGAGCAAACGGGTTTGTTGAGATACGCGCCGTACTCGTTGCCGAGCAATTCCAGCGCTTTGGATTTGACGCAAGTCAAGAAGAGAATCGGCAGATCTTCCCACGGTGAGCCCATCAGTTTGAGCTGTTCGCACACTCCATACCCATCGAGTTCCGGCATCATGATGTCGATGATGGCAAGATCAGGTCGATAAATGCGAGCCAACTCAACGGCAGAAGTACCGTCGGAAGCGGAAATTACCCGGTATCCCGCTTCGGTTAGGATTTTGTTGACCATCGTTCGCACCGTGCTGCTGTCGTCGGCCAACAAAATTGTCGTTTGTGACATGGCAAATCTCCGCCGAGTTTCATTGAGGTCGACCGCGAATCAGCGACGATTGTTTCTCAACGCAAGTTCGTTTTTTTCCGAACCCAAATTGAAATATATGACAACCCGCCGCCCCAGGTCGTCAAAAAACCAGCGATTTGAATTGATCTGGCTATGAGGACTTTTCGCAACACCGCAACAAGCAAAAAACTGCGATCTTTCGTCAAATACGCCAGCCGACCGCCCAAACCGTTGGCAAAAAAACACAACATGCGAAAATGCATCACAGCGGGTGTGGCGGATCCCATCCCGTCGCGACGACCGATTGACGAGGCGCGTCATCGCATCAATGATGCGGCAATTCAACAGCCTGAAGTCCCGTCGTGCCGTTTGTGCAAATCATGCGACCAGTTTCGAGCGGTGTGTAAGCGGCTGGCGGCCATTGGTGCGAGCGATGAGAACTCTGATATACAATGCGCGGATTGTTACACCCAACGGAACGCTCGACGGCGGCTTGCTGATCGAGGGAACGCGGATCGCGGACGTGGCGGTCCCCGCCGATGCGGCCGCCGACCACACGATCGACGCCCAGGGAAAATATCTAATTCCCGGCGTGATTGATGATCAGGTGCATTTTCGTGAGCCCGGATTGACCGACAAAGAAGACCTGGCGCACGCGACACGGGCCTGCGCCAAAGGCGGTGTCACGTCGTTTTTGGAAATGCCCAACACCGTACCCACCACGACCTCGGTAGAGCGGCTGTACGCAAAACTCGAGTTGGCCGACCAGCGTTGCCTGGTGAATTACGGATTCTACATCGGCGCCACGTCGGAAAATCTGGCCGAGTTGCAGCAAGCCGATCGAACGCCGGGAATTAAGATATTCATCGGCTCCAGCACCGGCGACTTGCTGGTCGATCAACAAGCGGCACTGGAACAGATTTTTGCGGAGACGACGCTGCCGATTTGCGCCCACTGCGAAGACGAAGCGACCATCCAGGCCAACGCTCGCAAGCTGGCTGGGCGGACCGGCATCGAAACCCATTCGCTGGTCCGCGATCACGCGGCGGCGCGAATTGCCACCGCCCGCGCAATCGATCTGGCGGTGCGGCACCGTCACCGATTTCACGTGCTGCACGTGTCGACGGCTGACGAGTTGCCATTGATCGCACGGGTACCGGGCATCGTGACCGCCGAAGTCTGCCCGCATCATTTATTCTTCAATGTTGATGATTACCCGCGGCTCGGAGCGCGGATCAAAATGAATCCGTCGATCAAAACGGCCGACGATTGCCGGGCCCTGTGGCAAGGCCTGCAGGACGGCATCATCCAAGTCATCGCCACCGACCACGCGCCGCATACGCTAACTGAGAAAGCCCTGCCCTACCCCGAATGTCCTTCGGGTTTGCCGGCCGTCGAAAACTCGCTTGCCCTATTGCTGAACCAGGTCAACCAGGGACGTTGTTCCATCGAACAAGTCGTTAAGTGGATGTGTGACGCGCCCGCGCGGGTGTGGAACATTGTCGGCAAGGGGCGCATCGACATCGGCTACGACGCCGACCTGGTGCTGGTCGATATGAATCTGACGCAGACGATCGATGATGCACCGCAGCAGACCAAATGCGGATGG
>JBFILF010000039.1:0-18922 GCA_041599835.1 Pirellulaceae bacterium | reverse complement strand
TGTGCCGGCTCACATCAGCCAAGACGGCTTTTCCCCAAACGCCGGCAACTGAATCATGCGAACGGATTCAATTCCTTCGTATTCGGAGACTTTGTCAAGTGCAGCCTGGGAGGCCGCGGTATCTAAATTCAGCACCCCGATTGCGGGCCCTGCGTGAACGTCATCAACTCGCCCCACTGCCATCTGTGCAATATTCACATCTTCGGTGGCAAGGATATTGCCGACGTAGCCAATCACGCCCGGCACGTCGCGGTGGGCTAGAATCAGAAGATTACCGTCCATGTACGCATCGGTGCGGTAGTCGCCGACCTCGACCAGTCGCGGCAAATCGCGCCCAAACACAGTCGTTGCCGCGCGGTACTCGCGATCTTGACCTTTAACCTTGGCGGCAATCACGCTGCTGAATGTCTCGTGCTGTTGGCTGGTGCGCGTCGTCACCCGGATTCCCCGTTCTTCGCACAGCGCCAACGAGTTGACGACGTTGGCGTTTTCGGCCACCCCGCGCAACAGCCCCGCACAAAACGTCGACGTCAGCAGCCGATGGTCCAATTGAGCGACCTCACCGTAATAGCGCAACGACACCTTTTCGATCGCTCCGCCATGCCATCCAGCCAACATAATCCCCAGCCGATAGGTGGCGTCGATATAGCCGCGGATGGATTTAAGCGTTTTCGGATCGACTGCCGCGGTGTTGACCGCGTGTCGAATTTCGCCCTTTCGCAGAAAGTTGATCAGCAATTCCACGGCTTCGGTCGCGACCTGGATTTGAGCTTCCTCGGTGCTGGCCCCCAGATGCGGTGTGCACAACACACCGGGCTGTTGAAACAGCGGACTATCGGTACATGGTTCATGCTCGAACACGTCCAGTGCCACGCCGCCGAGTTGGCCGGATTGCAGCCCTTCCAACAAAGCTTGTTCGTCGTAGATGCCCCCTCGCGCGCAATTGATCAGCCGCGCGCCGCGTTTCAATTTGGAAATCTCCTCGCGCCCGATCAGCGAGCGAGTTTCGCCGGTCAGGGGCGTATGCACGGTCAAATAATCAATTTCGGGCAACAGCGTTTCCACGTCTTCCACCGGCGTCAGTCCGAGTTTTTCAATCTGATCATTCGCCAAGTAGGGATCGTATCCCAGGATCCGCATGCCAAATGCTTTGCAACGACGAGCCACCTCCTGGCCGATCCGACCCAGTCCGATGATCCCCAACGTTTTACCGTGCAACTGCCGGCCAGAAAAACTTTTGCGATCCCACTTACCGCTGAGCAAACTGGCGTGAGCCGGCGCGAGGTTACGCGACAGCCCCAACATCAGCGCCATCGTGTGTTCGGCGGTGCTGATCGTGTTGCCGGCCGGTGTGTTCATCACCACGATCCCTCGTTTGGTGGCGGCCGCTTTGTCGATATTGTCAGTTCCGACGCCGGCACGCGCGATGGCTTTCAGCGTGGTGTTGCCCGCCAGTGACTCCGCCGTGATGTTGACTCCGCTGCGACAGACGGCGCCGTCAAATCCCTGCAGCGCGTCGCGCAGTTGCTCGCCGCTTAAACCGGTGTGAATTTCGTATTCGATTTCCGGTGTGCTTTCCAGCAGTGCAATTCCCTCCGAGGCGATGGGGTCCAGCACAATGATGCGGTAACTGTGCACTTGTTTCGTTTCCATGGCACCCGGTTCCGGGCGACTGACGGTCGACATACTCGCCTCGATCAAATGTGTTATAGAGAAATGACATGAACTAGCCGTTTTTCTCCGCGAAATCCTGCATGAATTCGGCCAACGTCTGCACCCCTTCGACTGGCATCGCATTATAGATCGAAGCGCGAATGCCGCCGAGACTGCGGTGCCCTTTTAGCGAAATCATGCCAGCCGACATGGCCTGCTGCAAAAACGCGGGTTCCAGTTCGCGGTTGGCGAGCGTAAATACCACGTTCATTCTCGAACGATCTGCCGGACGCGCGTGGCCCACGTAAAAACCGGCACTGTCGTCAATCCGCTGATACAGCATCCGGGCTTTCTGCTCATTGATTGACTGCATCTGGTCCAGACCGCCAATCGTTTCTTCTAGCCATCGGCAAACCAGCCCCAGCACGTAAACCCCGAATGTCGAGGGAGTATTGGCCATCGAATTGGCGGCCGCATGCTTGGCATAGTCCAGGTAAAGCGGCAATCGATCGCCCGATCGTTGCAGCAGATCCTTGCGAATGATCACGATCGTAATCCCCGCTATCCCGCAATTTTTCTGGGCGCAGCCGTAAATCAGCCCAAAGCGGCTGATATCCAGCGGTCGCGATAGGATGTCCGATGAGCTGTCGCAAACCAGCGGCGCTTGATTAACCGATAGCGGAGTTTGAAATTGAACGCCGTGTATCGTCTCGTTTGACGTGTAATGCACGTAAGCCGGATGAGGGGAGAATTTCAGCTCGTCGGATTGCGGTAAACGAACAAATCCCTCGTTGGCCCCGTCCCAGGCGACATTCAGCTTGCCGAAGTATTGCACGTCACGGCTGCTTTTTTGTCCCCATGCACCCGTCAAAATGTAATCGGCAGTTTGGTTTTTTTCGATCAGCAGATTGGCCGGCACCATGGTATTTTGCAGCACCGCCCCGCCCTGCAACAGCAAAATCTCGTAGTCGTCCGGGATGGAATAGACTCGACGCAGTCGCGATGTGGCATCCTCCAGGATTTCGCCGAACGGACCGCTACGGTGGCTGATTTCCAAAATACTGCTGCCCACATCTGGCAGGCACAACAACTCGTCTCGAATCTGCTCGAGCACGGAAAGCGGCAAAACCGCCGGGCCGGCGGAAAAATTCAACGCCCGGTGAATAGTGGTTTCAATCGACATCGATCAATCGACATTTAATCGAGCAAAAAAATTATTCAAAGAACAACGTATCCATATCCGAATTGTAGTCGCCGCGGCTTAAGGCGCGTAGTAAACCGGAAAGGCCACACGCGCGGGCTATTTCGCACAGTGGATCGACCCGGGCAAAAAAAAACCTGCGGCGCTTGTGGCCGCAGGTTGGCAGTTCGCAGTGGCAGCAATTAACTGAGCGCAACCGTCACCGTTTTGGTTTCCAAATAGGGCTTTAGCCCTTCTTCACCCAACTCACGACCGTGGCCGGACATCTTGTAACCGCCAAATGGCGCGGCAGCGTCGAACACGTCGTAGCAGTTGACCCACACCGTACCGGCCTTGATTTGATTAGCCAGCCGGTGGGCTTTGGCGATATCCCGGGTCCACACGGCTGCCGCCAAACCGTAAATCGTTTTGTTGGCACGTTGGACTAGATCCTTCTGGTCCTTGAATCGCAACACGGACATCACCGGCCCAAAAATTTCGTCGGTCGCAATGGCCATGTCGTCCTTGACATTGGTGAACATCGTGGGTTCGACAAAGTAACCTTTGTCTCCATGCCGCTTGCCGCCGGTCACGCACTCGGCGCCTTCGCTGACGCCGCGGTCGATGTATTTCATGATCTTGTCGTACTGATTCTTGTCGACTTGCGGGCCCTGCTCGGTGGCCGGGTCCAGCGGATCGCCCAGCCGCCGTTTGTGGTTGATGGCGGCTAGTTTGTCGACGAACTCGTCGTGAATACTGTCTTCGACGTAAACGCGACTTCCCGCACAACAGCATTGGCCCTGGTTGAAATACAATCCCACGTGCGTGCCTTCGACGGCCGCGTCCATATCGCAGTCGCCGTAGATAATGTTGGGGCTCTTGCCACCCAGCTCAAAGGTCAGCCGTTTCAGCGAATCGGCCGCCTCGCGCATGATGATTTGGGCCGTCAAGTGCTCGCCCGTGAACGCGACTTTGTCGATACCGGGATGCCGCACAATCGCCCCGCCAGCGGTCGGGCCGTAGCCGGGAATGACGTTGATCACGCCGTCTGGGATTCCGGCTTCCTGAGCCAAATGGGCCATGCGCAGACAGGTCAGCGGCGTTTGCTCGGCCGGTTTCATGACCACCGTGCAGCCGGCGGCCAAGGCCGGACCCCATTTCCAGGCCACCATTAGCATGGGGAAGTTCCAGGGAATGATCTGGCCGACGACGCCCACCGGTTCTTTCCGCGTGTAGCACAGGTAATCGCCGCTGATGGGAATCGTCTGGCCGTGAATCTTGTCGGCATATCCGGCGTAATATCGCAGGCAGTCGATAACCAGCGGCAAGTCGGCCGCGCGGGAATCGCGAATAGGCTTGCCGTTGTCCAACGACTCGAGTGCTGCCAGTTCGTCCAATTCGTTTTCGATCAAGTCGGCCAGTTTGTTGAGGCATTTGCCTCGGTCGCGGGCATCCATTCGGCTCCAGGGTCCGGATTCCAGAGCCTGGCGAGCTGCTTTGGCAGCCGCGTCGACATCCGCCGCGTCACCTTCAGCCACCTGTGCAATGACTTCTTCGGTTGCCGGATTGATGGTTTCAAACGTTTTGCCACTTTGGGCCGCCGTCCATTTGCCACCGATGAAACACTCGGTGTGTTTGATGTCCGGTTTGGTTGGCGCTTCAATTACCGTTGCCATGATCGTCTCTCCCGATAAACCGTGTAACTAGCAGACACCACGCTCCGCACGACGGACGCACAACCGTCCCATCACGCGCTATTTCCGGCCGCAATCAGAAGTTTAACAGGACGGATTACTTAGGACAACAAACCAGACGGCGGGATTGGGCCAGAACCAATCGCCTAAAGATCCCATTTCTGCAATCTTCCGGCCAGCGCCCGCAGCTTGTTTTTGCGACTTTCGAACAATCCGAACATTACCAGTATCGCCACGCCCATGCCGATGCCAAACGCCCACCAGGGCCAAACATGATGTAGACTCAAATGGGCGTGTGAAACCATGGTGATCATCGCCATCAACAGGAACAGTGACCCGAGAAACAAGTATGATCTGATCTGCATCATGATTCCCAACAGGATGCCGAGGATTGCAAAGGTGGCCAGAATCATTGGAGGCCACAGCTGTGTGCCCAGACCCGTGATAAAAATCTCGCTTGTGGAACTGACGTAGATCACGGTCACGCAAATATAGCGAAGCGTTGCCAACTGGCGCGCCGACAACATATGCGCTGCCAAATGACCGGCAATCAACACGGACACCGCTGGCGGGATCAGCCACAATTGGGGGTGTTCAACAAAGGAAAATCCGGAAAACCTGTCGTAGAACCCCCACAGAGCAAGATTGCCAAAAACGATCGCCGCCGCGCCGCTGAGAATCGATCGATGTAGGTAACTGATCAGCAGATAAGAAAATCCGGCCATCAAAAGCACTACGGAAACATCGGCTTCGGAATCGATTCCCCGAAACAGGACCGACACCAGCACCGGTAGGACGGCGGCGGTTTGAAACAACGGTGTGCCCAAGACGGTCAGGTTTCGTTTTTCCAAGACCCGAGCCAAGCCCACGCCGGCGAACGAAAGTGCCATCGCAATGTACGGCCAGTATTGTTTGATGCCAAACTGGAATAGCCAGGGCATAGAAAAATACACATGGCAAATCAGCAGCACCACAACCGCTTGGGCGGCGTAAACGTATCCCATTCTGCCCGGCAGCGATAATGCAAACGGGTCGTTTTTCGGCCGAACCGCGACGAAGATAAGCCCGGCAGTTATACCGATGATGACAACCATCGTCGCAATCGCTTCGGGAATCGAAACCCCACAGCCGACGCCATCAACGAACAGGTTGAACTCCAACATCACGACTCCGGCAAGGCCAAGTCCAGCGGCAATGCCGGTGGCGATCGTCATTTCGCCCAGCGTGCTCAACCAGGCCTTACCGATTTGTACCTTCTTGGTGATCAGCACGCCGTACACCAAAACGGCTCCGGCCAGAACCAACAAATTTCTAATGGCAAATTGCAGTGAAGCTTGCAGTGTGACGGAAGGGCGCAAATCAGTTCGAGCAGCAAAAACTAAGCCCAATGTCAGCAGCACCAGCGAAACATGCTGGAACCACCGCCGCTCCTTCGGGTCGGACTGGCAGCCGATCCCGATCGCCAGCGCGATCGGCGTTAAGGCCGTCAGGAACCGTAGCGATGGTTTTTCGACCGTTTGAATCGAAACAAACGCCGCTACCAAAAGCACTGAAGCCACAATAATGGTGTAGTTCGGTAGTTGTCTTTGCAGCGCATGTTGGAGGATACCCAGCCGCGGTACTCTAGACTTCTCGGCAAGTTCGAAACAACGATTGCGGTACCTCCACCCGATGCCCCACACGGCCACGACCAAACTAACGAAAAACATGATCAACACATTTCGCGCGATCAACTCGTCAGCGCTCACCGCAACGACTAAGACGGTGACGCCGACGGAGCCAAGACAGCAACTGGCAACTTGAAATCGGTTCTTGTCATTCCACGTGTGCAGCAACGACAGAAGCAGTGTCGACACGACGGCGGCGACTCCCCAAGGATAAGCCAGCACCGGGATGCCACCAAACATGGCCGGTTCAGACTGCACCGCCCATTCGAGCAGACTGCCGGTCAATAACCAAATCGAGGAGCCCAACAAAACAACGTTGGGCAACGCCGAAAATGCCTTCGATGTAATTTCTTTGTGACGGTACCGCCAGACGCAGAATCCGGTCCAGCTGACAGAAAGAACTGTCAGTCCCAATACGGCCAGGTTAATCGAATCAAACAGTCCCGCATTGAACATGCCCCGCGGGTCGACGGTGGCAATTGTGTGGGCACCCACGATCACACTGATAGCTGCCACCAACGAAGGCCACGCATCGCGCGTGATAAATCCGATCAACGTTGTCAGCACAACTGCCAACAACATGGCCGACAAGTATGGTAGGTAACCGGTGGGATCGGACCACGCACCTCGTGTTGCGAACAGCATGGCAACGATCGCGGCCAGCAGCGCAGGAAAAGGGCTGACGCTGGCGTTTCCTTTGGGTAAGCGGATGGCCGCCATGCCGACCAAACCACCGGCCACGACGACGGAACCCCACATGATGATCCGAAATCCCAACCACTGTCCGCCGCCAGAAATGCGATCCACAATCGCCGCCACCATTGCCGTCAGAACCAAACCGGCCCAGCAACACAGCCCGTTGGCAAGTTCGGGGGTTTTTTCCGCGGTTAGACGTTCGCACCAAACCAGGTAAGCCAATCCCACTACGGCAAACAAAGCAACGATTCCAAGGGGCCCGCCCGCTGTGTTGACCCAGCCACCCGCCAATTGGGGAAAGGTGAAAAATCGCCCGGCAATCAACACCGCGAGACTTGTAACCAGAATGCAATTGATCAACGTGTGGAGTTCAATCTGATTGATCGTTACCTGCCGCGACAGCGAAATGCGCGCGCTGTCACCAATGCGACGGCGTTGCCAATACCAGATAAATCCGTACCCGGTCATGCCCAGTGAAACTGCTTGTAGCGTTTCAATGAAACGTTGAGTTGCCAACGCCGGATGCACCGACAGAAAAAGCATGACCAGAGAAAACAATACAACATATTGATAGACGGCGCTGCCGGCTAACGCCAAAACGCTGCGCCGTTGAGAAATCGCAAACATCAAGATGGCCGTTGTCAATACCACGCCCGGCACGCCATAGTTCAATTCGGCTCGCATGTTGCCAAACCAACTCACTGAGCTTGGTCCGCCAAGTGAAGCGACGCCCGCCTCCGTTAAGAGAACCTGAATGGTGACGATGGACGAAATGGCCAATACGATAATCGCCGAAACGGACAGAAGCGCGTTGACCAGATATTGTTTTCCGTTTGAGTCCCGGACCGGTATTCGCTGAGTTCTCTCCGTTTCCGTGTGGCCGGTATCCAGTCCAACGAATTGTCGGGCGACATTCCATCGTCGCTGAAATGCATTGTCAAAAAACGACAGACTGGAAGCCGCCAATGCCCCAAACGGCAAAAGCCATCGTATGGCCGACCCAACCGAATTCGAGGCATTAAACGGTGCTGCCAACAGTGCGCAGGCCAAAATGAATAAACCTAGCAGCGCACCGCTTTTCAATAGATTGGGCCGTTCAAATAACCCCGCGATCAAGGCTGCCGCAGACGCTGCGATGGCCAACCATGCCACGAATAGTATTTCCGTGATCGGCGAAACGGTGCTGATAAACGAAACACTGAGTTCTCGACCGATGGCCTCATACAAACGCAATCCAACCAGCCAGGCAATGGCAATCACGATTAACCCCAAACCGAGCTGGTCCGCGCGAAGCTGCTGGTTTTTGAAGATCCAGGCAATCGATTTGGAGCGGCCCAGCAGCACTGCTGATATTGTCCAACACGTCGACCAGATGGACAAAACGATGAACTGGACAAACCAATGCGAAAGTTCTCGCGCCAGGGGCAATCCCAAGTTGGCGGCATATTGGTAAACAATCACTGATGGAAGCAAACCGGACGTGAGGGCCAGACACATCGAATAATTGATGGCCTTGGCGCCAGCGTGCCGATGCGACCAGGCAATTGACGACCAGGCACCCAGCATCAAGGCAACCGTCAATGTCGTCAGTCCCGCGTCGCTGTTTGCATAGATTAAACTTCCCACCGTGGCGATTCCCGCCGCGATCGCCGCCATCGCTCCAAACTCGCGAGTGATTGATGACAAGTCGTTTACGGGAATGGCGCGAGACGAAAGCGCAGCCGCCAACCCGACAACCCATGCCTGGCCAACAAATACCCACAACCAATTGGCGTTCAGGCCAAAGCATAGCGGTACGATCCAGGCGGACGTCGTCGGATTCCACAACAAGCTGAAGGCCAGGCCGGCCAACAACGTCAATGATGCCGCCGTTGGCAGTCCCCTGATTTTGCTTCGCAAAGCAAAAGTGAACAAAGTGAACGCGCCCAGTACCAACAGCACGCTCGCCGTCATTGTGTCAAACACACTTTGCTGATTGAGTAATCCAGCCGCCAGAGCAATCAAACACCCAAAACCCGCGATCGCCAACGCGCTTATCTGATTCATTCGAGTTTTCTCGTTGGCCAAATCGTTGTTGGTTCCGACGGACACGAATCGCGTCGCGAACCCCAGGCCAACAATGCCCGCGCTGAGCGCCACCAGACTGATTCCGCTTTGACCGTTAACGAGCGCCAACAGAAAATCTGGCAAGGGCGTCCAGCTGTCGACACCGATTCGCCCCGCCACCATGCTGACTCCAGTAAGAACCGAAAGGGCGAGCGACGCCCAGGCCGCAGGTAACACCGCTGGAATGTTTTGCCGCTCGGCAATCATCCACAGCGACAGCGCAGCCACGATGCCATTCAACAGCAACATCGTCGGGTTCGCGGCGGAAACCACAATCGAAACGGCTGACAATAACAATCCAAGTATCATCAGCGATTGGCCGGCGATCATTTGAGCGTTTCGATCTGCACCACAAACCCGCGAATAAATCGCCTTGCCAGCGGCGACAGACAACATCAGCACAGCCGTGATTGCCGGCGTCATCGCCACCAACGTGTGGTGCGGGTCGGCCGTGCGAATCAAAATCAGCGAAGCAGCCGTCGCCAACGCAAACAATGACAAGCCAAGCCGAATAAACAGCCGATTGACGGTTCGGCTAGACAAAGCGCGAGTCCGGACGGCCAACGTCCATGCGCCCGATCCCACCACGGCGCATGCCGCCAACGCCGCGGCCAGCGATAGTACCGTCCAGCTGCTGGTCACCGGGATTTCAAGGCGATTGATAATCAACGTAAGGATAGCCGTGATCATGATGCCGATCGTCAACCCGCCGTAACCCCGGCGGAGTAAAAACCGACTTGACCACCACGTCATCAACCCAAAAAAGCCGACGCCCGTTAGCACCGCAGCCCAGTAAGATGGGTCGTCGAGGGGGCGGCGCAACTGCTCGCTCCCTGTCAACACACATGCGGCGAGAAAATTCAAAGGCACCAGTAACAGCCCGATCAACAGCGTTCCGCGGCTGGTGTTTTTTAAGTTCCACTTTCTGAGCGTGTAAATTCCAGCCGCGTGAATGGCTGCGGTGATCAGCATGAACAATAGCGCTGGAAAATACGGGATCGTATCGGTAAGTTCATTGCGCAGGCTGACCACCAATCCGATGGCACTGCCCACGATAAGAATGCCGCTCGCCAGTTCGCCCCACCGAATGTTCTTTTCTTGCATAAACGCGGCGAGAACATCAGACAATTTTCGCTTAGGGCGCATCGGCGCCGATGGTGGCAACTCGCGCGGTCCAGCCGGCAATTCTTGTGGTGGTATCTGCGGGGTCTTCGTAGGCTGGTCCATTGAAGTGCTGGCCGCGGCCATTTCAGGCAGAACCGGCGCCACCGCCTGTTCCGTCATCTCGCCGATTTTGATCTCAGCATCAACCACTTCACTGATGAGGCCGGCGTCCGAAACTGGCGAGATACCTCCGGCGTCAATGTTATTGGGCGTCGCTTCTTCAGTTATCTGGCCGGGTTGCTGAAACGGCGCAGGCTGGGGAGGAGATTCGGGTTGCCACCAAGCAGGATGCAATTCAATTTGATCGCCAAACTCCTGGTTCAGACCGTCCAAAAACTGGTGATATTGATCGGCATTGATGCGATTGCGGCGATAAAGACGCTGCAACACGGCCAACGCCGATGTGACCTCGTCTTTCAGGCCAGGTGCCGTATCCTCTGAACGCTGTTTGGCGTAGTCCCCGAACAACTTTCTCAAGAACGAGAAAAAGCCGTACATCGCGAAAAAAGCGATGAGGGCTAAAAAAAACAACAATATCAGAACAAATTCCGGCATGATTCGCTCGTGGAACTGTGCAAATCCCTGCCACGGATAACCGCTTCCGGGCATTCGACCGCAGCAAGCCGCCCATCTTCAATGCGATGAACACGTGTAAAACGTGCCATCAAAAACCAAAAAACCCAGATTTTTGCCGATGTAGGATTCGTCTCAGTTACACACTGTCTTTTTGACTGAGTCGGTTGACTCGACGCACTTGAAAACCAAGCAGCACTCCGGCCACCACCAGGGTCGCTGCAAACAAGACTTTGTACGAAGGGGGAAAAGCCGGGTCGGGAGCCGCGACCAATAAAGCGATAAAACCGACCAACGAACTGAGCGTGGCGATCGCGACGAGTTCGACACGTCGGAAGAAAGCGGTTGTCACCATCAACAACAAGTATAAAGACATGAGTGCCCCCCGTGGTGGTTCATTGGCAACCAGCGCCATCGTCAGGAACAGGGGGTTTACAGCCGCCCAGATCAACGGAATCAAGGTTTTTGAACGAAGAATGTTGTGCGTCTTTTGCAGCACAAACGCGGCGAGTGCCCAGATCAGCAAAATCAGTTCGTTGATCAGCAAGACGTTGCGGCTTTGCGTCTCGTTTCGACCAAACAACCAATAATTAGAAAAGATAATTGCCATCATCACCGCGATCGCCACCAGGTGTGTCGCCAGGACAGGTTCGCGTTTGCTCCATTTTCGAATGCGACGCAACCAATCGTTTCTGGCGCTAACCGGTTCACCGGCCAGGAAGAGTTGCAACTCGTTCTCCAAATCGGCGGCCGACCGGTAGCGATTCCCTGCCTTCTTTTCCAGGCACTTCAAACAGATGGCTTCCAGATCTTTTGGCACGCCCCCCGTCAGTTTCCGTGGAGTGACTGGTTCCTCATGTAGCACATGCATCAGCGTTTCCACCTGAGTCTCCGCCTCAAACGGTGGACGTCCCGTTAACAGTGCGTAGAGAATCGCCCCCAGTGAATAAACGTCTGCCGAGGCATTGATTTGGTCCAGCTTTCCCGCGGCCTGTTCTGGCGGCATGTAACTGGGAGTGCCGATCACCATCCCGGTGGCTGTCAGTTCGCTGTTTGCCTCAACCCGTTTCGCCAGGCCGAAATCTGTGACTTTGGGCTCGCCCTGTTTATCGAGCAAGACATTGCCCGGTTTCAGGTCGCGATGCACGATCCCTTGCTCGTGAGCCACATGAACGGCGGCGGCAATTTTCCTGACGTACCTGGCGGCAACCCGCGGTGGAACGGGGCCCGCCTTCAATTTGTTGGCCAAGCTTTCACCATGGACAAATCCCATTGAGAAATAATGTTGTCCTTCGTGAGCCCCAACCTCAAATACTGGGACGATGCCGGGATGATCCAAATGGGCCGCCGCCTCCGCTTCGATATAGAATCGTTTGATTTCATCGGGCCCGGCAAATTGACCTGCCAGGATCATCTTAATCGCAACGATTCGGTTCAAACTTTTTTGTCGGGCCCTGTACACGATACCCATGCCGCCATGAGCGATTCGTTCCAGCAGTTCGTAGTCCCCAAAATGACGCGGCAGTGCACCGGTTGACCAATTTAACGCCACATCCGTAACCAATTGCTTTGGCGGTTGAGTCGGTTCCGATCCAGGCGTTGCCGGGAGTTCCGAATCCGATTGGCTGCCAAGCAGTTCCGGCGGTTGCTCCATGAAATCGCTGGCCGAGGTGTAGGCCTTCAATAACTCGTCAACTTGGTGGCGCAAGTCCGCGGAGCCAGCGCAGGCCTGGTCAAGAAAACGGCTTCGATCCTCGTCCGAGGTCATTTCCAAAGCCGTGCAAAAAATGTCGACAACGCTACTGTTTTCGTTTGGCATTGGAAGTTGTATCTAACACAGGTAGCAGCTGTTGCATTGGCAACAACTCGGACCATGCCCTGGCGAATTTCGGTTCTTAGGGCGGAGGAGCGACGTTTTGTTCCTCGGTAAGCTGTTTATAAAGCCAAGCTTTGGCAAAAGCCCAATGCCGATTGACAGTGCGGACTGAAATATCGAGGGCGCTGGCCGTTTGCGGAATTGACAGGCCGGCAAAGAAGCGAAGTTTGACGACTTGAGCGATTTCCGCGTTCTCAACGTCTAATTGTTCCAGTGATCGATCAAGCGCCGTGAGAAAGTCGCAGTTATTTGAGTCAGTCAAGTCGACTTTTTCCAAGTCAACACGCCGCTGTCCACCGCCACGTCGCTGGCTTTGCCTGCGTCGGGCGGTTTCCACCAGGATTCGTCTCATTGCCTCCGAGGCGGCTGCAAAAAAGTGCCCCCGACTGTTCCACGCCTGCGGATCAGCTGAATCCACCAGTCGAAGATATGCTTCGTGAACCAGCGCCGTGGGTTGCAGCGTGTGCCCTGACGCTTCGTTAGCCATTTTGATGTGAGCCAGCCGCCGCAATTCGTTGTAGACCAGTGGCAGCAATTCCGCCGATGCAGCCCTATCCCCCTGCTCGATCGCCATCAAAATGCGAGTCACATCATTCATGGCTATTTGCGCGGTAATGTTGCCATCGTGGTACTCGAAAGATTGATTCGTCTTGCAATTTTTGTGGCATAAAATTACCGCTGGCAACGCACGTAGGATAGGATCAAAAACATTGTCCAGCCTAGTTTCATTAGTGCATGGCGAATGACCATCCGTCAACTCCTCGAGCTGACGAACCGACGATGCGAAACGTACTCATTGAAAAACCTTACGAATTTGTTCGGCGATTCAAGCCGTCTTGGCCGCAGCGGTGGCTAGTTCAATCGGGATTACTGGAATGGACGTTGAGAAAACGTGAGGGGGTGGTCGCTCATGAAATTCGTCACCTTCACCGTATTGAGAAGTCGCTGGGCGCCGGTCACGGAATCCTTTTGATCGCCAATCATCCGCGCAGCGCTGATCCCATGGTGCTGCAATTCGTAAGCCGCGCTTTGCGCTGTCCGTTTTACACCATGGCCAGCCGTCACGTGTTTGAGCAAAACTGGCTCAACCGGTCAGTGGCGCGGTGGATGGGAGGTTTTAGTGTTAACCGTGAGGGATTGGATCGACAGTCAATCGACGAGGCAATCGAAATTCTGCAATTCGCGGAACGGCCGCTTGTGATCTTTCCCGAAGGGACCACGAGTCGCACCAATGATCAGTTGATGGCGTTGATGGATGGCCCGGCGTTTATTGCCAGAACCGCACAAAAACGTCGGGCAAAAAACGACAGCGGCAAAGTCGTCTGTCATCCGATGGCCATCAAACATGTGTTTGAGGGGGACATTGAACCCGTTGCCGATGCAGTCTTATCGGACATCGAGCGGGAATTGACCTGGCGCCCCCATCGTGAACTGCCCCTGCTTGCGCGGCTGGTCAATGTCGGAAATGGGCTGCTGACATTAAAGGAACTTGAGTATGGCGTGAACACGGATAGGTCGGCGTCGCTACGCGACCGTCAAACCCATATGGTCAACCACTTGTTGATCCCGCTGGAAACGGAATGGCTTGGTGCGCCACAAAATGAAAACGGCATCGCGGTCCGAATTAAAAATTTGTCGATGCAGATCTTTCCGGAAATGAGCCGCGCGCAAGTCGATCCGCTAGAACGCAATCGACGTTGGAAACAGCTCCAGGACATGAACCTGGCACAACAAATCGATTGTTATCCAGATCGGTATGTCGCGGAATTCCCTTCGGTCGACCGGATTCTGGAAACGATCGAAAAGTTTGAAGAACACTTGACCGGCAAGGCGCGAATTCACGGTCAGTTGAAATCGATTATCGAAATTGACGATCCCATCGAGGTCCCGCTCAAACGGCAGCGGGGCGCCAACCAGGATCCACTGACGGTCCAGATCAAGGATCGTATTTCAGTAATGCTCGGGCAGCTACAATACGAATCCAGGATCTATCAAGCTGCAGACACTACCCAGCCCAAACCAACATCGAACGCCCTGGTGACGCCGGCACCGCAGCAACCCGATGCAGCCTCGGAATCGACAATTCCGATGTCTCCTAACCCTGGGAACGGTAAATTATTCAACCGAGGCTTTGCTTCGCTGGTTGGCGCAGCGTTTCTGGGTGCCGCCAACGACAACATTCTCAAACAAATTCTCATTTTGATGGTCGTGGCCGGAGGATTGTGGGCCCACCAGCTAGGAGCCGGCACCCAGGGTGTGATCTCTTTGGTACTGACTGTGCCGTTCATTTTTCTTTCCGGTTACGCAGGCCAAATCGCCGACAAGTTCAGCAAGCGGCAAGTCATCTTGTGCGTCAAACTCGCCGAAATTCCGATTGCGGCAATTGCCTTGTTGGGTCTGCTGCTGGGCAACTTCTGGCTGGCTCTGTTTGCCCTGTTTTTGCTGGCGGTGCAAAGTTCCTTTTTCGGCCCCGCAAAGTTTGGCGTCATACCCGATCTGGTGGATAGCCATCGACTGAGTCAAGCCAACGGATTGATCAATGCGGTCAGCAACGTCGCCGTCATTCTGGGAGCCCTGGCAGCCGGACCTTTAACCGATTTGTATTTCCCGACGGTGTCGAGCCACGAATTGGATGCCTCGCTGACATTGCATGACGCGGCTGACACCAGCGGAAACTTAAACGGGCTGGAACTGGCGAATCCCATTGACGCCTCCGAAGCAGCAACCCTGTTGGCCGATCCCACCCGCCATCCTCAACGATGGCCAGCCGGCATGGCGTTACTGTTGGTGGCAGCCTCCGGCCTGGTTACGGTTTTGCTGATGCCCAAAATGAGACCCGTCGACCCGAAACTCAAGCTCTCGGGCGACTTTTTTGGACCCCACATTCAGACATTCAAGGACGCCAATCGGCCGCTGCTGGTTGTTATGTTTTCCTGGTCCGGTTTCTATCTGATTGGCGCGTTAGCGTTGCTCCTGCTCCCTGAATATAAATCCATACTCGGCCTCAATAACACAGAAATCACCAATCTGACCGGTGTGCTTGCGGTGGCGATTATGATCGGCAGCTGCACTGTCGGATTTCTGTCTGGCCAGTCCATTCGCCCGTACTTTGCCTTGTTTGGGGCAATCGGCATGACGGTTAGTTTCTTTCTCATGGGGGTTTTGACACCCGACTACTATGCGTTGGCGGTTTTGTTGTTTCTGGCAGGATTCTGCGCGGGCTTTTACATCGTCCCGTTACAGTCGTTGTTACAGTTCCTGTCGCCGACCGACGAACGGGGACGTTTTTTCGGTACGGCGAATGCCCTGTCGTTTGTTTGCGTTTCGGCCGCTGGCCTGTTGTACATTGTGCTGGCCCAGCTGGGCTTGCCACCGGCCAGAATACCTTTGGTTTGTTCCCTGCTGGCGATGATCGGGACGTTGGTCGGAATGGCGGAACTCAACCGCATCATGGCCGCGCAAAAACGTACCCGCATTGCTCTGGACCAAGCGTAGTTAACACGGCACGAGCCAACTGGGCTCTCCACGACCGCAATCTGCAATCTCCAACGCGTTGGCAAAGATTATGGCCACGCCGGCAGCGAGGTCGGATGGCCGATCTTGATGGAATTGGCACGTAGCTTGCAATTGAGCTGTCCAATGCCTGAAAGGCTGTGGACAAGTAAGTATTGCGGTTTGTTTTTTCAAAGGGAAAAACTTCATGTTAACTGATTCAAAAAAGCAGATATGGACGACGGCACTAGTGACAACTTGCTTGGTTATGTTGGGCAGCAATGTTGCGTTCGCACAAAAGAAAAACCCGCCAAAAACCAAGATGGATACGCCAGTGTTGGGTTGCGGAGCTGCTACACAGGCATCCATTACCATCCAGATCACGGCCGGTGCCACAGGCGCACCCGCCGGATTCTCGGTCCAGTGGATGACGTTGGCCGATTTCCTGGCTAACGGCAGCCAGTGGTACCTGTCGGACGACCCGCGATTATGCAAAGGGTCGTTTTCCGGTAACGCCCACTTGTCGCGGTACAACTTGGCGGCGGGCGAAACCGTTTCCGTCAACGTTGGCGAATTCCTGTTCGATAACGGTGCGTCGACCAATTGCGCCGAGGCATTGGCATGTGGCACGGACTACGTATTTCGCGTCTTTGCCCACGCCACCAACACGCTTAACCGCAGTGATTTCACGGGCAACCTGTTATGCGGAACACTCGGTTGTGGCGCTGCCGAAAATTGCACCCGAAGCCAAGGATTTTGGAAAACTCATGGCCCCATCCCGAAGGGAAACAATTCCAACGAATGGCCCGTCACTGCGTTGACGCTAGGCACAATGGCGTACGACGACCTGGAATTGCTGGCGATCCTCGAAAAACCGGCCCAGGGTAACGGCCTGGTCGCGCTGGCCCACCAGCTGATCGCGGCCAAGCTGAATATTGCCAACGGGGCTGACCCGACCGATGCAGCAGCGGCCGTGGCGGCCGCCGACGCGCTGATTGGCGGCCTGGTGATTCCACCGATTGGGACGGGCGCCCTGCATCCCAGCCTGACCAGTGGTTTGACGACCGCGCTGATGAACTACAACGAAGGTGCCACCGGCCCGGGGCACTGTGGCGGGTAACGAAAGCCAGCGGTATCAACTCTTGCGGCGTAGCATCTGGGAGATTCTCCCGGATGCTTTTTTTTTGCATCGCCACATTTGACCACATTTGACCGATCGTTCTGACCAACCATGGCCACAAGTGGCGAAAAATGGGCACTGTCGGTCGCTGGTCGCCAGCCGTCGGAGTGCCGTATTTGAATTTTTTGGCAACTCGACCTGCGCTGTTGGCTCCAGCAACTGAGACTTGCGCTCAAATGGTTTTGGCACCCAAGTCGATTGGCACACCAAATGCATTCTGCCCACCTGCTCGGATGTACGAGCATCTGTTTGAATGGGTGAATTTTTTTTAAGGCACAATCTATGAAACGAGTGAGTTGGTTGATGGTCGGCACGTTGCTCTGCGGCGCGATGCTGGCTTACTTCGGAAGTGCCGCAGCAAACTCGGCCAACGCCCAGGAAAGCGTTGGTGCGATGATTTATTCGGACGCTGCCGACTACGCGCCGGGCGAGATCGCCTTGATCACCGGAGAGGGCTTCTGGCCCCACGAGCTGGTGGACGTCAGCATTGCGATCGACGATCCGCTGACCGGCGAACACGTTGCCGATTACGAGTTTACCGCAATCGAAACGGACGCATTTGGCGGTTTTGTGTTGGCCTATGAGATTCCCCAAGAAGCGCTTAACACGCTGCTGACCGTAACTGCCATGGGAATGGACAGTCAACTGCTGGCCACCACCACATTTACCGACAGTCATGGAACGCACAATATTCGTTTTGCGACTTCCGGGTTGCCCGCGGGGACGAGCATTACGATCACCGGTTCCCGCACAAATCCGGGCCACCACGTGGCGCCGTTTGCGGTCACCTTTAACAGCCCGGGTCCCTCCAGCGACACAGGCGTACAGGCCGGTGGCGGCGTCTCGACGGTGTCTTACGCAGGATTTCCCTTGAGCGTGCCTGGAATCGGAGGCGATTTCGAATTGCAATCCACCAGTCCCGCCAGCGGCTTTGCCACTGGTGCTTCCGGCGCAACCACCACGGTCACGGCGACGTACAGCTTTGTTCCCAATGTCCAATGCCCTGTCAACAATGCCCCGACCATCTCGGCGGACGACCTGAACCTGGGACAAATTGTCGGCTGCCTGGTCGGCAGTTCGTTTGAAACGACCCAGCCCTTGTCGGCTGACGATTTTAACTGGACGGCAGCAGACGCCGACGGTGATCCGATTTCAGTCAGTCTGAACGTCACCGAAGTAACGTTGGTTGGACCTGGATTTGCCGAAGCCACGGTTACTTTAACTGCCACCGACGATCCCAGTGCGCGCAACGTCGCCGGCTGCCCAACCCTTTCCAGCTTGTCTGGTTCGGTGGATGTCAAAGTCAAGGCGCAAGTCATTTACAGCTTCGGCGGATTCGGCTCGCCGCTGAGCAACAGCGGCACCACCAACGTCAAAAAGGGTAGCACTGTCCCGGTCAAGTTCCAGATATCGGACTGCTTCGGCACCCCGATTACCGACGGTGTGCACGCAATTGCCGTTACCTACCTCTCTGGAGCCGTTCCCAATGGCGACCCGACGGTAGCCGACAGCGGCAGCAGCAACGACAACGGCGTGTGGTTCCGTTGGGCCGATCCGAACTGGAATTACAACCTGTCGACAAAGCCGACTGGCTATCAGGTTGGTAATACCTACCAAATTCGCGCCACGTTGGATGATGGC
>JBFILF010000038.1:0-19502 GCA_041599835.1 Pirellulaceae bacterium | reverse complement strand
CGCTGGTAAGGATTTACTGTTTCGTTTTGATCTCACTTTCCATGTTTCACTGGGCTCATCGGTTCCGCCACACGGTGTCTGAGCCCAGCGAAAAGGGCATGGCTACGCTGGGGACTATTGTTTGTTACGGCAGCGCCATCGTGGTCAGCGTGCTGGCGGCGGTGTTTGTGGTGGTTCGATCCTGGTGAGTTGCCCCCCGCAACTAAAAAACGGTTCCCACCGCGTCAGCGAAACGTTTCGCCGCTTGATGTCGAACCAGGCTAATTGCCGTTTGTTTGTCCGGCGATCCACTGCAGGTAACTTGGGCTGCCGCCGTCGATGGCAAAAACCAATATTTCCGGCTCGTCGTAAGGATGCAGCCGGGCAATTGTTGACTGCACGCCATCGGCACAGGATGCACGAGTTTTGATCGTACAAATCCATTCCTGGCTGGTTTCCGTTGTGCCTTGCCACCGATAAACGCTGTCCACCGGCCCGCCGATTTGCACACAAGCTGCCAGACGATCCTCGATCAATTGATGGGCCAGTTGTTGCAGCACGTCGCGTTGGTCGCACGTGGTTACGATTTGCACAAATTCGGGCATTGATTCACATGTGTCGGTCAGCGGCGCGCGGAAGGGACGTACTTGGGTATGACATTTTCAGTAGTGGCACCGCCGGCGTCAATGTGCGCACGGATCAAGCCAAGCGGAATTGGAGGTGCGCTGTGTCGTAGCGGCTGTCCGGATCGAAGCAAAAAAAGGTGAGATGCACGGTTGGGCAAAACGGTTGGCTTTTCATCGGTTCAACATCCGATGAACATCATGCACACCAGTTTTCGCGATGGATTGACTTTGACGCCCGGGGTGGAAAAGGGCGCTGGTGGTTTCAGCTCCCTTCTGCCAGGAAAGAGGTCATTTCATGCCTAACCAGACAGTGCATCTCGTGACGCGGGATGCGGACGGTTCGATTCGGATTCGCGAATTTGACGGCGTCGACGATCTTCTCAAGTCGCACGAACAGATTGGTATTGACGATTGCAGCACTGACCTGTCGCTGCGCGGGTTGCCTGTGTTGCGGGGTCTTGTCGGTCCCATTCCCGATGGCAAGGGTGTGGTCCGGTACGAAGCCCCGGACGTGTTTGAGTCGCTGACCAAGGAATGGGCCAAGGCCAAAGTCAAGCGGCGACGCCGGCGGAGTGCCAATCCGGCGGTGGCCAGTCCGGCGGCCGAAGTCGACTTGCCCACAACCACCATCATTCCGCTCAACACGACATAGAGTGGCGGTCTGTCCATCAATAAACTCGGAAGCACCACCAGTTAGCCTGAGGGCGCCAGGCGAAAGCCTGGCAGCAAAGGCATAACAAGGAGGAAAGCACCCATCAAACCATTCAGTTTGATGGGTGTTTTTTCTTGTCGCATCACATCGGTTTGTTAGACCCATTATGCCGGCTGTCGTGCTTTTCGCGGTTATGAAAACGCACGCCCGGATTATTTGCGGCAAGTTTTTTCCACATTTCGAACCATTTGGATAAACTCTGCGTAAGTTCGATGCCGGGACGCACCTCGCAACCCAGTTGGTAATTTGTGACGGCCTGCCAAGCCGTCCAATCATCAAGATCTGATGCCCCATCTCGGGGTACGTGGGTTGTGCGGATCACGCGGCTAGAAAAACGTTTTGTTTTTTTGACCGCGGCCAAATTGTGATCTATTTTTCTAAGGCCCGTTCTCCATCCGACTGCTGACCGCTTGCCATGGTCCGCGCCGTTTCACGGGTCTTTCCCCTTTTGGACGAACTGCGACCGTCACAACCGGTTCTTTCGTCGCTGTTAACGGAATCGGACTCAATGAAACAATTTCGTGTTCTCCCCCTGCTGATTGTTTTGTGCGTGTTTGGTTGCAGCGCGCTGTGGAACAGCCCGCAACTGGTTGGGCAGGCGACCGACACCGGGCGAATACCCAACACCCGGTCACTCGTCGGCATCGAACTGGACCAGCTGATCACCACCGGAAAACAGCTGGAACGTCAAGGGCGTTGGGGCGAAGCACTCAACCACTACCAGCACGCTCTCAAGGTCGTGCCGGACGACCCGCAAATCCGCACGCGCCGCTCCATTGCGCGCATTCATTTTGATCTGTCGCGCCGCTACTCCGACGCCAGCTACCTGGAAACGCTCGCCCATTTCGATGGCAATACGGCGCTGAATTTGTACTCCGAAGTGCTGTTGAAAATTCAATCCTATCACGTTGAGCGGCCCGACTGGGACAATGTGCTTAGGCACGGGCTGGCCAGCATGGAAATCGCCTTGTCGGATGCCACCTTCCGCAAGTTAAATTTGCCGGGCGCCGACGACGAAACGATTCAAGCCGCCGTCGACGAAATGAACTCTGTGCTGCGAAAATTTGCCATCCAAAGTCGCCAGGACGCATTTGCCCTGACCGGTAACGTGTGTCGGATGTTGCAACGGCGATTGAATTTGCCGTTGCCCACCAGCGTTCACGAATTCGTTTGCGGCGCGATCATTTCCCTCGATCCCTATTCCGCATTTATGACCGGCAGCCAATACGGCGAAGCCATGTCGCAAATCGAAGGCAATTTTGTAGGGCTGGGCGTGGAACTTAAAACGCAAGCCGACCATCTGGAGATCGTCAATGTGATTCCCAATGGCCCGGCAGGCAATGCAGGAATTCGGGGCGGCGATTTGATCGTGGCCGTCGACGGCGTCTCCGTGGCGGATATGGGCAGTGAAAAAGCTGCGGATGCCCTCCGCGGTGTTGAAGGCAGCTTGATCACGATTTCCATACAGCGAGATCAAGGTCAACCCCAACCTCTTAGGTTGACGCGACGCCGCGTGGAGATACCCAGCGTGGAAACCGCGCGAATGATCGATGCCGACGTCGGTTACATCAAGTTAAGCAATTTTCAAAAAACGACGCTGCGGGATTTCGATGCGGCGCTGTGGCGGTTGCAACAACAGGGCATGCGCAGCCTGATCGTCGACGTCCGTAACAATCCCGGCGGCTTGCTCAACGCCTCGGTGCAAATCGCCGATCGATTCATCAACTCAGGGGTGATCGTGTCGACGCGTGGCCGCAATCCGCTGGAAAACTATGTGCATCAGGCCAAAGCAACCGGCACCTGGCGCGTGCCCCTCGTCGTGCTGGTTGACGAAGACTCGGCCAGTGCCAGCGAAATTTTTGCTGCCGCCATCCAGGACCATGCCCGCGGCGCCGTCGTCGGCCACCAAAGCTATGGCAAAGGCAGCGTTCAAGGGATTTTTCCGCTCAATGTCGGTGGCGGCGGCGTTCGATTAACGACTGCAAAATTCTATTCGCCCAATGGTGTGCCGATCAGTCGGCGCGGCGTGGTGCCGGACGTGCCGGTGCAAATGGTGGCGAAACCGGCTGACAATAACCCCGCTGTCAACACTCAAGCCGACGACATTCTCCGCACTGGCGTGCAAGTTGCCCGTCGCCAAGTGGCAGCACCTTCGTCCGCGGGCAACTAAACTTCCCGCAGTCAGATTTGCGTTGCTTCCGCTAGCCCGTATCAATCTGTTTCGTCACCGCTGGCGATAGCAGCTGAGCTGAACTCTGCATGTCGAGGTGCCGGTACACCGAAAAGGCATGACTCGGTTTTCGCACCGCAACGCGAGCAGACGCTCGCCCTTACCAGCTGTCGCCGCATTGCAGCTGATGAATGCTCGCCCCACGCTCAGTTTGCAGCGATCCCGCGCGCGCTTTCTCACTCGACACAAACGCTGCTCTGATCGTGTCCGCAGCGTGATAGCGATTGCCTGACAGCTGTCCTGTCAAACTTTGCTAATTATACGAATCATAGCGAAATTACTAATGAGATAGAGGATTCTGTGTCGATGCCCTGTAACACCTGTACTTTTTGTGCAGGCAAATTGCGCCCGTTTTAAACCGCAAAACGGGGGCACGATAGAAGTAGCATCATCGACCAGGAGATATCGATGAAGAGTCGAATGCGTCTGCTTTGCTTGAGCCTGACAATGCTGTGCGCGCTGGCCGCGGCCCCGTTTGTGGCGGGCCAGCAAATCGGCGACGGTATTTTTCAAAATACGGCAATCCAGCCGTCCATGTCAGATATCCGCATTGGTTTGCCTGGTCGTGTTTGGGTGGAAGCTAATTTTGCTGAACAAGGTCTCGGTTACGAAGGGTCGTATCTGACGGTCGGTGGCAAAACGCATTTGTTTCAGGATTTTCTGGACGGCCGATGGCTGGTGGAAGGACAACTTCACGCGTCGGCGGAAAGTGGCGGCATCTTTGGCAACGTGGGGGTCGAGCGAGTTTTTACCCTGGACGCGGCCGGCGCCGACATCTCCCTGAGCGCCTGGGCGGACTATGACGACGATCAACAGGGCGATTTCGCCCATTCGATGACGGCGACCGGCGTGAGCGGTTCGATTAAAACGCACCGATGGAGCCTGCACGGAAACGGTTATTTTCCAGTAGGCACAACGGATTTTGCCCAAGGCGATCCGACCGGCGTTAATTGTTTTCTCAATCACAGCATCGTGACCCAGCCGGGGATCGACAGCGCTTTGCAGGGTTTTGACGCCATTTGGCTGTACAAGCCGCAAGCGACGGCACACCTCAACGGTACCGTGGGTGTGGGTGGATACGGTTACAGCTCGGATCTCGTGGACTTTTTCGGCGGTGTTCGCGCACGTGCTGGCGTCCAACTGCTGCGGGGCATGATAGTTAATGGTGAAGTCAACCATGACGACCGATTTGGATTCAGCGGCGTGGTACAGCTGGCGTTTTTGTTCGGCGGCCGGGGCCGCGGCACCGACTACAGTTTGCTGGGCAAGGACTTGGATCCGACCCTGCGTAATGACCACATCGTGCGCTTCCAGCAAGACCTGGTACTGGCGATCGACCCGGATACCGGTCGGCCGTACAACGTTTATCACGTCGACAACACGGCTGACGCCGCCTTTGCCAACGGCACGGCCGAAACGCCATTCGTGGCACTCAAGGATGCCGAGGGCGCCTCGTCAACGGACGACATCATTTTCGTTCGCGAGGGTGACGGCACCACGCGAAACATGGATCGCGGCATTGTGCTCAAAGATGGACAGCTGTTGTTAGGTGACGGCGTCCAGCACTTGATTCCGCTGGCCGATGGCACCAATTTCTTGTTGTGCAATGATATAGACGGCAACCGGCCGCGGATCACCAACCGGTTCTTTAACATTGCTAATGGTAATGCCGTCACATTGGCCGATCGCAATACCGTTCGCGGATTCATCATTGACGGCAGCCAAGGCGGCATGCGCAACGGGATCGCTGGCAACGAATTCGTGGTGGGTCCGTCGATCATTGACGGAACCATCGAAGACGTAACGATCCTTGGCAACCCGATACTCAACGGCATCTTCCTCGACCGCATTGCCGGCGACTGGACGTTTGCTCGTAACAACATCCAAACGGCGTTTGCCGACGGTATCTTCATCAGCAATGCCTTGGGAACCGGCTCGCATTTTGTGTTCGATTCCAACATCGTCAGCAACAACGGTCGTGACGGCATTCACATGGAAGACTACGACGGCGATGATTTCGACTTCATCAATAACGTGACCAACGGCAACTTGCGTGATGGTGTCCGGCTGGAGCGATTCAGCAACGCGGCCGGTGTGGGCGCCAGCTTTGATTTCATCAACCCGATCGCCCGCAACAACGAGGAATATGGTATTCGGTTGATTGAGGCCGACGGCGATCTGCGTATTCTGAATGCCCAGATCACCAACAACGTCGGTGGCGGCATCAAACTGCAAGACTTCAAAAACACCGATCCGACTCACGCCACGTTAATAGGAACCAGCGGCGGCGGCACCAGCAACATCCTCGGCAACGGCGTCGGCATTGGCGAAGGGATCTTTATCGAGCTGAATGCCGGCACGCAGCGCGCCACGATCACTGACAGCACGATCACCGGCAACGGCATCGGTATCCAGACTCGGACCGATGGCATCGTCACGACATTGACGACCGATATTGTCGAAAACCTGTCGGTCAGCAACAACAGCGGCGACGGCATGCGTTTCGTTGCTTTAGGAGGCTCGACGAACACCGTGCTGGTGGAAAACACCGGCGCCCCATTGACGATGAACAACAACGGCACGGCATTTGGAAACGGCATCTCCTGGCTGGTGGGCGATGCATCCGGAAGTTTGTCGTTGTTGCAGGGCGTGGTTCGCAATGTCAACATCGGCAGTCCCAGCTCGCACGGGATTTTTGCCGACATTCGCAACGACGGCCAGTTGATCGCGGTGCACGAAAATATCAATATCACGACACCGGGCATCGACGGTTTGCGTATCGATGCCGATACCGACGTCAACATCGTAACCGGCCTGCCGCGGGCGGTCAGCCAGGTGTCGTTCGACAACGTGACCGTCACCAACGCGGGCGACAACGGAGCCGAAGTCAACGTTGGCAACGGAACGTTCCTCGATCTGGCAGTGACCAACAGCACGTTTAACAACAACGGCAACAACCTGTTTGGCTGGAACTTTAATGTCAGCGGTGACAACACCGATGGCGGCATCGTCGATACGCGGTTCCGGTTGTTTGCTCAAAACTCCTCCATCACCAACTTTGACGATGAAGGCTGGAGGTGGATCAACGACGGAGACGCACATATCTTCGCCGTCATCGACGCCATGACCATCAGCGGGAACGGACCGCAGGTGAACCCGCCGGACGATCTGCCCGACGGTATCAACCTGGCGCTCAACGACGACGTCGTCATGAACACGAGATTCACCAACAACCTGATTACCGGAAACTCCGGTGTCGGACTGCTGGTTGGCGTCAACGACGGAGCTGAGTTGAACATGTTGATGGATGGTAACATCTTCAGCGGCAATGGCGCTGGTAACTTCAGCATCACCAATGCGCCGGGCGGCCTGGTCTGTTTAGCCATGACCACGAATATCTTCAGCGCGGCGCCGATCCTTACCAATAATTCGGGCGGGCCGAGCTTCATTCTCGAATTGGACGGATTCACCAACGGGCCGTTGACGCTCATTGGAGCCTTCGACTTGCGTCCATTTGGAACCTTCTGCGTACCGAGAATCGATGCTGAGGAAACGGCGTTTGAAAACGCGGGCTTCCCGCCGTTTTGAAATTGGAAATGATCAGATGTTCCGAGCCTTGCTCGCCGAATGCGAGCAAGGCTTTTTTGTTTCCTAATTGCCCGGTGATTGCTCTCCGTCGCTGGAGATCATCGGCAGGATATTTGCCAAATCTCGCAACGGCAGATTCTTGAGATAGCTCCGCTTGGGCCGTTTCATCAGGAATGTCCATTGGCCGTCTGTGGCCTCGACGTGAAAACAGTCCCATCGGTCCTGTCCCAGTTCGTTCAGCTTTTGTTCGACGGCCGCCGCATCCGACGGGTCAAGCGTTACGACCTTGTATTGCCAATCCCCTTTGGACTGCCAATCGTCGGTTACCCACTCCTTCACCGAATTGGCCCGCGTTAGCCCCTCGTCCTTGGCTGCCTGGTACAGGTCGGTCACCCATCGTGTCGTCTGGGCCACCGTTTGGTTGCCCCCGGAAACGGCGCGATCCCAACGATCCGTCACCCAGCCGGTGGGGTCACTCGGAGTGTCTGGTTTGGCCCCCTGATTGTCCGCCACCGGGTCGCCGGCTTTACTATCGTTGGCCGCTTGTTGTCCTGTCCCTTCGCAGCCGACGCCGACCAACAGAACGACAACACTCAGGCTGATGAAGCGTTTCATTTTGGGATCCTCCAGTTCAGGCATGACACACACTCACCCCATGGCACACCATTTGGCCGGTCCGAGGAACCGCTCGCATGATGACATCATCCAAAACATAATCAAATCGCCCCCGGCAGCAAACCGGCGAAACCGGCTGGCCGACCTGCCAATATCACACGTTTTGACACCGGTCCGTGACGCCGGGCGGGACTAGCGGCGTTGCCAATCACCCCGAAGCAAGTATCTTTTAAGGAACAAAGTGGGGATAGCGCCAAACCTGATTATTCATGGATCGCTGACTGTTCATGACCGAATTCGACCAAAAACTCAAAGCGGCCATCGAGCGTGGACACCGCGTGGGCGACGCGCAACAGGCAAATCGCAAAAAACAGAAAATGTCCGAGGACGAATTGCGTCGTCGTCATAACCACTTTCGCCTCACGGTGTCCGAACGAATCGAACAGGGACTCAAATCGCTGGTCCAACAAATGCCGGGATTCCAATACGAAACGGTTTACGGCGAACGGGGTTGGGGCGCCGCTGCCTCTCGCGATGAATTGTCGATTCGCGAAGGCGAGCGAACGAATCTCTACAGTCGATTGGAGATCACCATCAAACCACTTTCCGAACTCCAGATCGTCAACTTGACGGGCAAGGGCACGGTGCGAAACCGCGAAATCTTTTCGCGAAATTTCCACCGCCCGATTGATGAGGCAGACGATGATGAGTTGGTCGAGCTGGTCGATCGCTGGATTCTAGAGTACGCACAGATGTATGCGTCCGCCGGACGTTGAGCCGCGTGACCGGCAGCCAGGAATTCATCGTGATGGTCGAACATTCCAAGCCTGATCCTTCTGAACCCGGTGAAGTGCGCTCGCCCGCGCCGCGGCGCAGCTATTTGTTGAGGTGCGCCGGCGGATCGTTGTTGCTGCTGGCGGTGTCCGGTTTGCTGTTCTGGTACGTGTTGGTACCTATATTTCAACCCACCGTGGATGCCTCGCTGAGGGGACCAGACATCGCGCTCGCGCCGCCGCCGAACGATACGGCGGACGTCGTTGATGCCGACGATCCCCATCGCCGCGGCAGCGTGACCGACCTGCTGTTTCAACCCCGCCAGACCGAGCCGGAACATCCACTGGATCCTTTGTTGGAAGTGGCACGGATCGGGCTGAAGCGCGTTCGCTCCGAGGTGCGGGACTACACGGCGCAAGTTGTCAAACAGGAGCGAATCGGCAACCAGTTGATGCCGGAAGAATTTATGGACTGCAAAGTCCGTCACTCTCATAACTCGGAAGGCCGTCCGATTCCGAAAAGTGTTTACCTCAAATTTCTCAAGCCCCGTTCCCTGGCCGGCCAAGAGGCGATTTGGGTGGAGGGCCGGCACCAAGGTAAATTGATCGGTCATGCTGCGGGCTTGCTGAATATTGTTCGCGCCTATCTCGATCCAAACGGTATGATCGCGATGCGCGGCAACCGCCATCCAATCACCGAATTCGGATTTGACATTCTGTTGGAGAGAATGATTGAAACGGGACAGCAGGAACGCCATTACCACGAGGTCGAAATCGATATCGACCGGGACCTGACCATCAACGGAAACGCCTGCACTTTGATCACGATCACGCATCCGGTCAAGCGAGATCATTTTGATTTACACATCGCCAAGATCTATATCGATGACGTGCTGAATATTCCCACCGGTTACGAAGGCTACATCTGGCCTGAAGCGCCGGGCGGACCGCCTCGCCTATTAGAAAAATACTTCTATCAAGAAGTGCAATTGAACGTCGGTTTGACGGACCGCGATTTCGATCCGGACAATCCGGAATACGATTTCCCCTGATTTTTGGCCGGTCCCACACAGGTGATGGACCCGGCCAAGCAGGTCGCAGAACCGTTCAGATCGGTCTAATTCGCTGAGACACCGTGGATCCGAGCCGGTTTCAGCTTCCTGCTGTCGCCGGTGAGTTGCGATTGTCCAGATTGCGCTTTATCCTGAATTCGAACGGCCGGTGATCCGCCTGCGGCGGGTCGACATCGAAAAAGTATATCCCCAAGGAGTGTCGAACATGATGCGTTGTTCATGGCTTGTGCTGCCCGCATTGATAGTTGCCGTGTCGATCCCGGCTGCCAACGCCCAGGACAATACACCTGAGCAATGGTACGGAGCGGGTGTGCACGCGCTGCACGCAGGCCGGCTGCAAGAATCGTTGGACCTGCTGACCCAAGTCGTCAAACTCGGCACGCATGATCCGCGCGTATATTATTTTCGCGGGTTGGCGCACATGGGCATGGGCAACTCGGCCGCGGGGTTGGAGGATTTCAGGACGGGAGCGCAATTTGAAGTGGCCTCGCAAGGACGTTTTTATCCCGTCAATCGCGCGCTTGAGCGCATCCAAGGTCCGATAAGACTGGAACTAGAACAAGTGCGTCAAGCGGCGATCAAATACGCCGTGGCACAGCAATTGGAGCCCGGCAGAACTTCCGTGCTCAAGTCGATTCCGGTGATCCCCGATGCGGTCGATCCCTCGGCATCCCGTGGCCAGCCCAATTTTCCGGACGTCTCCGGAATTGACGTGCCGGGCACGCCATTTAGTCAGTCGCCCGCCGCACCCGAGCCGGCTGAACCAAAAGCCGAAGCGGCACCCGCCGAAAAATCTCCTCCCGCGAAAAAAACGGGTCCGGAGGACGATCCATTTGACGGCCGGCCATAACGAGACGAGCCTAAATCCAAGATCTTTAATCGCACCTTTCGCATGCTAGCGTTTTGCGTTAGTTGGGTTGACTGCGATCATTTGGCTTGCTGGTTCATTATCTCGCTTCTATACTCCTCGCCCCTCGAATCTTTCGAACCCTAGTTTGTGTTTGTCGGTAGATCAGTCGGTTGGCGGGGTCGGCATACCGTTGCGCGGCGGCAAGATCGCGGCGCGGCGCGTAGGTGTCCGCTCTGAGCTTGCTGCAAGCGCAATCGTCGACGACATCGTATGCCTTTGAATTGCCATCGCAACGAGCTGTCGCTTTCCGCGGCGCGCCCCCGTCGATCTTCAGCCGATCGCCGTGGCCAGCGTGGTTGCTCGGCGGCCCTTTGGTTCCTGATTTTCATCGTCAGCCCGCCGGGCGTGGGCTTGGTTGCCGGCCAGTCCATCACGTTTTCACAGCCCAGTGCCCAACTTCGGGTCAATGTTTCGGCCAGGCAATTGCACAAGTGGCAACAGGGCCAATGGGATGTGTACCACGCCAGTGGCAACGTCAACGTTTCGCAAGGTCATTTGACACTGAACAGTGATCAAGCCGTGTTGTGGGTCGATCGGGTTCCCGTAGATCAAGTCACCAACGTCATCCTGTACCTGGAAGATTCCGTGGTCGTAACGTTGGGTCGAGTTGGGCCCCCGCACCTGGCTACCGGTAAGGCCAGCGATCAATTTACTGATGATGTGTGGCTGGGACGAATGCGAACGCTGGCCGGTGTTCAGGTCGATGGATTCATTGAGCAGATTTCGATCGACGTGGCACCCGAAATTTTCGCCCGCGCCAGCCGGCGGCGACAATCTGAATTGGAAGCCGTCGAACAGGTCGCCTACGTCCAGCCGCAGCAGCCAAACGAGCTGTCAGTGATCTCCCCCCTTACCGGACAGGTTCAGCAGGTCGCGCCTCCGCCCGCACCTGTCCCGCTTTCGACCATTCCCGGCAGCAGCGGCCCAGCGCCGCAAACCACGTTGCCGGTGAATCCGCCACCGCAAACCAGCGGCGGCAGCGCGACGACTAACGTCCAGATCCTTCCGCGCAACCCGTCGATTGGCGGCAGCGTCAAAGTGGAAGTGGGCAGTTTGCCTGGCGAGCGCGTGTTAATCAGCACGGGCGGTGCGCGCGTCAACATCGACAGTCGGGAATTGGCCGCCATTTCGCAGTACGGCCAGCCCCGCACCAGCCGGCTGGTGATCCAAGCCGACAACGTGGTGGCTTGGGAGAATCCCGTTTTGAATCCGGATGGCACCACGGGTTCGCGTTACGAAGTTTACCTGGAAGGCAATGTGATTTTTGCCATGGGCCGCCGGGTCATTTATGCGGATCGCATGTACTACGACGCGCAAAATCGACGCGGAACCATCTTGAATGCGGATCTATTGACTCCGATCCCACAGTACCGTGGTCTGGTGCGGCTGAAAGCCGACGTGGTGCAGCAGTTAAATGACAACCAGTGGCAAGCTTACGGTGCGGCGTTGACGTCCAGTCGCCTGGGAGTTCCCCGCTACTGGTTGCAGTCGAACCAGGTCAGCTTGACACGGCAGGATCGCCCCACATTTGATCCGGTCACGGGGCGGCAGCTGATCGATCCGCAAACCGGTCAGCCGCCGACGGGCGAAGACTATTTCGCCGAAAGCCGTAACAACGTGATCTACCTTGCCAACGTGCCCGTGTTCTACTGGCCGGTGCTGCGTACGAACTTGAGCAATCCCAGCTACTATGTCGAGCGAATTCGCGTCGGCAACGACAACATATTTGGCAACCAATTCGGCGTGGGCTTGGACATGTTTCAGGTTCTCGGGATTCGCAATCCGCCCGAAAACACCCAATGGATCGGCATATTGGACTACCTGCAGAAACGCGGACTGGGATTTGGCACGGATATCGACTATCAAGCGGACTCGTTTTTGGGCATTGCCGGTCAGGTCGACGGCTATGCGCGAGGCTGGTTTATCAACGACAGCGGGCTGGACAATCTCGGTCGTGACCGGCGGGCCGTTCCCTTGGCCGAGGAGTTTCGAGGTCGTTTTTTGCTGCGACACCGCCACACCTTTGCGCCGGGTTACCAGTTCCGCGGAGAGCTCGGCTGGCTGAGTGATAACAATTTTTTGCAACAGTATTACGAGCGCGAGTGGGATCAGGACAAAGATTACACGACGGGAATTTGGCTAGAACGGAACGTGCGGAGTCAATCATTCAATTTGATTGCCGATGCGCAAGTTAATGACTTCTTTACCCAGACAGAATGGTTGCCGCGGTTTGATCATTTCATTCTGGGGCAACCGTTGTTGTTTGATCGCGCCGTCTGGCACGGTCATTCCACGATCGGATATGGGCGATTTCGCACCGCCGACCCGCCAACCAACCCAATCGATCTGGCCAAATTCGATCCGTTGGCTTGGGAAACGGTGGCCGGAGGCGTTACCGGTGCACGCACGGAAGGCGTGGTGGCCGGGACCCGCCAAGAATTGGATTTCCCTTTTCAACTGGGAGCCGTCAATGTGGTTCCGTATCTGCTGGGCGACGCCAGTTATTGGCAACAAGATTTGGCCGGCGACGATTTGTTTCGCGTCTATGGGCAAACCGGATTGCGGACCAGTGTGCCGTTCTGGAGTGTTGATCCGACGATTCACAGCACGTTGCTCAATTTGAACGGACTGGCACATAAGATCACGTTCGATTCGGAATTTCTCTACGCCGATGCAAGCCAAAACCTGGATAGGTTGCCACTCTACAATCCGTTGGATGACGATGCGCAGGAGTTTTTTCGCCGCCGGTTTGCCTTTGACACGTTTGGCATCATAGGTGGCGCAGGCGAGAATGCTCCATTGCGTTTTGACGAGCGCTTTTTTGCCCACCGATACGGCATGCAGAGTTACGTGACCTCGCCGGCCATGGAAATCGCCGATGACCTGATGGTGGTGCGGAGCGGTGTGCGAAATCGTTGGCAGACCAAACGGGGCCTGCCCGGCGAAGCCCGCGTGATCGATTGGGTCACGTTGGACGTTCAAGGAAGCTGGTTTCCCCGCGCGTCGCGCGACAATTTCGGCGCCGATTTTGGCCTGCTGGAATACGATTTTCGTTGGTACATCGGTGACCGGCTAAGCCTGGTATCCGACGGCTTCATGGATTTCTTTTCACAGGGAATGCGGACCGCCAGCATTGGCGCTCATGCCAGCCGGCCGGGCGTTGGCAACGTGTTTGTGGGTTTTCGCACGATCGAGGGTCCGATCAGCAGCAACGTGCTGAACGCGTCGCTGACGTATCGGATGAGTGACAAGTGGATCGTTCGCGGCGGCAGTTCGATCGACTTTGGTTCGACGGGAAATATCGGACAGTCACTGAGTTTTGTGCGGATCGGCGAGTCCTTCCTGATTCGCTTGGGCGTTAATGCGGACGCCAGCCGCGGCAATATCGGTTTCGTATTTGGATTCGAGCCCCGGTTTCTGCCGCAGGGCCGCCTGGGCCTGGTGGGCGGGCGGCGGATTCCACCGGCCAGCACCGATTACCTGGAATGAGCCCGACATGAAATCGCCGCAATCCCCATCACCTTCCCAGCATTCCTGGAATCGTCCCCGTCGCGGGTGGATCGGCAAGTTCACTGCCGCCGGTCGCGGGATTGTCGACGGGGTGCGCGGCCAATCGAGTTTTTTCGTGCACGTGCCGGTGGCGGTGGCGGTGGTTTTGGCGGCGGCGTTATTGGGTTTGTCGCCCGAGCGGTGGTGCCTGTTGTTAATTTGCATCGGCGTCGTGATATCGGCGGAACTGTTCAATAGCGCCCTGGAATGGATGAGCCGTGCCATCGCCGATCAGCACGATGCCAATATTGAACGGGCACTGAATATCGCCAGTGGCGCGGTACTGGTGGCCGCAGTGACGGCGGCGGCGGTCGGAGCCATTTTGATCCTAGACCAATTCATAGTGTTACTGGCCGATTAGCCGATCGGAAACAGCCGCCGCACCGCAGCTGTCGATTCGATTCCGTTCTGTTAAATTCACTAGGGTTTTGAGCATCGCTCCACGCGCTGGTCGGGAGGCCGAAGTGAGAAAATATTTGATCGCGGGCAACTGGAAAATGAACCTCAACCGGCAGCAGGCTGTCGAATTGGCGAAGGCGCTTGTGGAGAAGTATCCATCGGCCAGCGGTACCGAGATCGTCGTCTGCCCGCCGGCGGTTTATCTCGACGTGGTGGGCGCGACGGTTTCGAACTCGGGCGTTGGTCTGGGAGCGCAAAACATGTACCACCAGCCCAGCGGCGCCTACACCGGCGAATTGAGCGCGGCCATGTTAACGGATGTGGGTTGCCATTACGTCATTTTAGGTCACAGCGAACGGCGATCGTTGTTTAACGAATCCGATCAGCAGGTTCACGCCAAAACCCAGGCGGCATTGCAAGCGGGATTGGTGCCAATTGTCTGTGTGGGCGAGTCATTGGAACAACGCGAGGCGGGTGCTACCCAAGATGTCGTGCGGAGCCAATTCGACGGATCCTTGGCTGGATTGTCGGAATCGGAGATGGCTCAATGCGTGATTGCTTACGAGCCGGTGTGGGCCATTGGCACCGGCCGGGTGGCAACACCCGAGCAGGCGGAAGAGGTACATGCCGACCTTCGCAAGTTGCTGGAGAATCGATACAATGAATCGCTTTCGGGGCAAGTGCGTATCCTCTACGGTGGAAGTGTCAAACCGGAAAACGCAGCTGAGCTGTTGGCCCAACCCAACGTCGATGGGGCCCTGGTGGGTGGCGCCTCGTTAAAAGCTGACGACTTTGTGTCGATCCTCGACGCCGCCAACTAGTTGCCAGCACCGTGGTGAAATCCTTTTAGCGAAATCCTTTTAGCCAAGAGTCGATCAAATGAACTTTGGATTATTCGTGATGGGTTTGTTGCTGTTTTTGACAAGCGTTTTCTTGATGCTGTTGATATTGGTACAGCGGGGACGCGGCGGCGGTTTGACCGGGGCCCTGGGTGGCATGGGTGGTCAAAGCGCCTTTGGCGCCAAGGCCGGCGACACCTTCACGCGGATCACGGTCGTCTCGTCCATTATCTGGATTCTGTTTTGCATGTTGACGATCGCCGTGTTCAACCCGCCACCGCGTGAAGCCAAAAAACCTACCCGCGATAATATGTTTTCCGGAGCCGGCGCCGAGCAAGGCGACGACGAAACCGATGCCGGCGATACCGATTTAAACGATCAGCCAGGCGGGGTCGATGCCGCCACGACCGGCGATGAGGCCACGGGCGAATCGGGCGACGACATCGTCAACCAGTTGCTCGATGCCAATGCCAAACAGTCAACGGATCCGGGTAGCGAGGACCCGTCAAAGGAAAGTCCTGACAAAACCGGCGAGGACAAATCGGGCGAGGACAAATTGGGCGAAGACAAATTGGGCGAAGACAAATCGGGCGACAAGAAAAAAGGCGCTGATCAGGAAAAGGACAAGTAGGGCGGATAGCGGCCATCGCGCGACGGAATGAGGCAGCCGCGCGTTTTGAATGCCATTGTGTCTGGCGGGAGACCACCGTTGTTGAACAGCATGACCGGGCAAGGGCAGGCGCAGCATTCTAACTCGGCCCTCTCCGTGTCGTGTGAGATTCGCTCGGTCAACAATCGGTTTCTAAAGATCACGATCAGCTGCAACGACCGGTTGGGCGAACTGGAATCGCAGATCAAATCGCTGGTCCAAAGCAAAATCCGCCGCGGCTCGATTCACGTGCAGCTGGACGTGCTGCGGGGTGAACAGCCGGGACGATACCGGGTCAATACCGGATTGTTAAAGTCATTTGTGGCGCAGTTGCGGGAGGTTGAACCGGGAATCGGTGCCGCCCAGTTGGTAGCGCTGCCGGGCGTCGTCGAGGAATTGGTGCCGCCGTCATTGGGCGGGGCGACGGATGCGGCCGAAACCTGGTCCGTGATGCAAACGGCAGTCGACGGGGCGCTGGGCAAATTACTGGAGATGCGAGTCAAGGAAGGCGCGTCGATGGCCAACGATTTAATCGCTAATTGCGATCAAATCCGCGACCATTTGGCTCAGATTCAGCAGCGCAGCCCGCAGGTGGTCGAGGATTATTCCCGGCGACTGACGGAACGGATCAATCAGTTGCTGTCTGAGTTCGAGATTTCGATTTCCCCTAGCGACGTGATCCGCGAAGTGGGCATTTTCGCGGAAAAGTGTGATATTTCCGAAGAGATCGTGCGGCTGCAAACGCACCTGGACCAGTTTTGCGAAATCGTGAACGCTAGGCAAAGTGACGGTCGCAAATTAGAATTTGTAACCCAAGAGATGCTGCGAGAAACCAATACCATCGGTTCCAAAGCGAACGACGCGGCCATCGCTCAAAATGTCGTGGAAATCAAAACCGCTATTGAGCGGATCCGCGAAATGACTCAGAACATTGAGTGACGAGATTGAGTGACCGGTATCGCGTGTGTGGTTCATTGAGTGAACGCGGGGTGTCGGCGTCGCGCAATTAACTAATCGGTGGTTGGCCTCTTTTCCGTTTCAGCATGACTTCCAGCAGCACCGGTCAATTGATTGTCATATCCGGTCCTTCGGGGGTTGGCAAATCGACTGTTGTGGACTGCCTGTTGAAATCGTGTGAGTTGCCCTTGGAGTTGAGCATTTCCGCCACCACCCGGCCAGCGCGGGAAGGGGAAAATGACGGCGTCGATTACTGGTTTTTATCCACGGAAGAATTTCAGGAGCGACGCCGACGCGGCGAGTTCCTGGAGTGCGCCGAAGTATTCAGCGGGGGTGAATGGTATGGCACCCTGGAACAGCCTGTCACCGACAAGCTGAATCAGGGCAAAGATGTGATATTGGAAATCGACGTTACCGGTGCGTTGCTGGTGCTCAAACGGTTTCCCGCCGCCATTACGATTTTCATTCACCCCGGTGACCTGAAAACGCTGGAGGCCAGATTGCGCGGTCGAGGCACCGAATCCGAAGACGCCATCAAACGTCGCATGTCCGTGGCCGAATCCGAATTGGAAATGGCCCCGCAATATTCACACGTGATCAACAACAACAATATCCAATCCACGGCCGATCAGATCTGCAAATTGTTAACGAAATTGAAACAGGGAAAATCGTATGTACGATGAACTGAAAGAAGAAGAAATCGTCAACCAGGTGGGCGGACGATTCAAACTCTCCACATTGATTCAAAAACGATTGGTTCAGCTGAACCAAGGCGCCAACCCGCTGATCGACACCACCTCCGACGACAAAATGGAAATCGTGTTGCAGGAAATCCGCTCCGGCAAGATTCGGTTGGACACCTCGGGCGAAATTCGCACCGCCGATGAGGCACCCGATTTTGCCAACGCTCCCGAGTTGGATTTGGAAGATCTGTAAGTCACCCGCGACCACAAAATCCGCCCAAACGGGCCCCGAAATACTGGCCCAGCGACCCGGAGCCTGTTGAATTGGCCCGGCTAATTGAGCCAATGCAACCCGGCACATCAAGTGTCGGGTTTTGTTGTTGATGCGATGGCCGCGTGCGGGGCCGCTTGATTTTCAGTCGACTACGCTTGGATTATGATTCTCATATGCCAGATAACGAAATTGTCGTCGGAATCACCGGTGGAATCGCTGCCTACAAATCGGCTCAGTTGGTCAGCCGCTTGGTACAGTCCGGATTCGGCGTACGAGTGGTGATGACTAAATCGGCGCACCAGTTTATTGGTCCGGCAACGTTCACCGCATTGTGCGGACGCCCGGTCATCAGTGACTTGTTTGAGGACGACACGTATCCATTGGGCCCGCACATCGAGTTGGCCCGCCAATCGGATCTGTTATGCGTGGCCCCGGCGACCGCCAACTTTCTGGCCAAAGCGGCCCAGGGGCTGGCGGATGACTTGTTAAGCTCGTTGTATTTATGTTTTACCGGCCCGGTGTTGCTGGCCCCCGCCATGAATAACGAAATGTGGGAAAAGCCAGCGGTGCAACGCAACCTGGATCAGCTGCGGGCCGACGGCATGCAGATCATCGACCCGGAGACGGGTTGGCTCAGTTGTCGCGTTGAGGGAAAAGGTCGAATGGCTGAGCCGGAAACGCTGTTGGAACACATACACGGCATCTTTGACCCTGCCCACAAACGAAAGGCTTCGCCCTAAACCGGGGTACCGAATCAAAACTGCCATGGCGAATATCCTGATTTCCGCTGGTCCCACCCGTCAGTACATTGATCCCGTTCGCTACATCACCAACGGATCCAGTGGACGGATGGGGTGCGCGCTGGCCGAATCGGCGTTGGAACAGGGTCACGACGTCACGATCGTCAGCGGTCCCGTCAGCATTCAATATCCCGATGCGGCGCGAGTGATTTCGGTGGTAACGACAGAGGAAATGTTGGATTGTTGTTGCCGAGAATTTTCCGACTGCGACGGCATGATTGGCACTGCGGCCCCGTGCGATTACCGGCCGATTACCGTTTCCGATCGAAAGATCAAGAAAACGGGCGAGCCGTTGATTTTGCATCTGGTGGAAACACCGGATGTCGTCGCGACGCTTGGCAAGCAAAAGCGGCGGGACCAGTGGGTCGTTGGATTCGCCTTGGAAACCGACGACGCTCAATTTCAAGCGGTCACCAAACTGCACAAAAAATGTTGCGACTTGGTGGTGCTCAATGGACCCCGGGCCATTGATGCGGCGACGAACAACGTCGAGGTCATCAACGCCGATGGTCAGGTCATTGCCAAATTCAGCGGTTCCAAGTCGTCGGTAGCGCGGGCGATTTTCCTGGAGATTCAAAAACGCCTGGTGGAACCATCCCTGTCGTCGCAGCCCCGCGTCGTCTGAATCGTTTCCTAATGGTGTTCAGGTGCTGGCCAGGATGTGCAAAATGTCGCCTTCTTGTACCACGTAGTTTTTGGCTTCGCGAGTCATCAGGTTCTGAGCTTTGATGGCCCGTTCACTGCCCAGCCGAATCAGATCGTCGCACGTCATCCGCTCGGCCCTCACGAAACCGCGGGCCAGGTCCGTGTGGATGGAGCCTGCGGCATCGACCGCCGTGGTGCCCT
>JBFILF010000037.1:0-19597 GCA_041599835.1 Pirellulaceae bacterium | reverse complement strand
CTGTAACCGTGCTGTGTCAAAATCGACTCGGGGTGAAATTGCAGTCCAACAACCGGCACGTCACGATGCGCCACGGCCATTACCAAGCCGTCTGACGATTCGGCAATCACCTGCAATTCTGGCGGCAACGATTCACGTTTCGCTATCAACGAATGATACCGGGCTGCCGAAAATGGCGAGCCGATTTCGGCAAACAATGGATGGTTGTGGTGAAATATCTGGCTGATCCGTCCGTGAACCGGTTGGCTGACGTCAATTTCTCCGCCGTGGGCCTGGCAAATTGCCTGGTGTCCTAAGCAAATGCCCAAAATTGGAATGTGCGCTGAAAAACGCTGCACCAACTGCAGGCAGACGCCTGAGTCGTCGGGGCGGCAAGGTCCCGGTGAAATGACCAGACCACTTGGCCGCATGGCCGTTACGTCGTCCAACGTCAACTGATCGTTTCGTTCCACCATCAAGGGCTGACCGAGTTGGCGCAGATATCGCGCGAGGTTGTGCGCAAAACTGTCGTAATTGTCGATTAACAGAATCATGGTCGGTGCTGGCCCATCGGGGACGGTTTCATCGGATCGCCAACCAACTCAGACTCGTCTGGCAATAAAGAGTCGAGCATTCCTGCCGCTTTGGTCCAGGTTTCTTCGTATTCTGACGGTGGATCACTGTCGGCGACGATACCACCGCCGACAGGAATGTGCCACCAGCCGTCGGCGGCAGTGATCGTGCGGATCAAAATGTTCAAATCGATCGAGCCGTCGAATCCAAAATATCCCAGCGAGCCGCAGTAGGCGTCTCGGGGCGACGTTTCCAGTTCCGCGATGATCTCCATCGCCCGGATTTTCGGCGCGCCGCTGATGCTGCCGCCGGGAAATACGGCGCGAATCACATCGGCCGCGGTAATGCGCTCTCGCAATTGCCCCTCGACGGCTGACACCAGGTGCATGACGGACGCGTAGGATTCCACACCCAGCAATTGGGTGACTCGCACCGAGTCGTCGGTGCAGATTCGAGACAAATCGTTGCGCATTAGATCGACGATCATGACGTTTTCGGCGCGGTCTTTTTCACTGCCGCTCAATTCAGCCGCCAATCGCCGATCGCGGTCGGCGTCACCGGTTCGCTGGATCGTGCCCTTGATTGGACGCGTTTCGATTCTCCGCTCACGTACTGCCGCCAGTCGCTCGGGCGAAGCGCTGATGATTTGAGCGTGCCCCGCGTCAAAGTAACCGGCAAATGTCGACGGGTTGTTTTGACGCAGGCGCAGGAACAAGTCGATCGGATTGCTCACGGCGGGATGCCGCAAATGTTGGGCGAGATTGACTTGAAACACATCGCCACCATGAATGTACTGCAATGCCCGCTGGACCATTTGCAAATAGTCGTCCCGCGACAAATTGCTGGTGATCCGAGCGGGTTTCCCTTTTGGCGGCTGCGAACGATTCGTCGCCACGGGGTCCGGCTCGTGTTCGTCCGCCAATCGCGCAGCGAGCTGTTCGATGCGACGTTGGGCTGATTCCATCCGAGGCTTGCGGTTCGTTCGGTCGAGGCCGTGCGACAGGATCCACGTCCGGTTCAACTCGTGATCCCAAGCCACTACGGTGTCGTACGACCCCAGGCAGACGGCCGGCCGGTCTGGTATTGCCCCGCGCGGCGCGGGGATGTTTTCTAACGCCTGGTAAAATTCGTATCCAATGACACCGGCCACGCCCCCTTGAAACGGAGGCAATCCCTGAATGGGTTCAACTCGGCATCGGCGCAATTGCTGTTCCAGCCACGCCAGGCAACTGGCGTCGCCGGCCTGCCAATGCATGAATTCAATTGGGTCCGCCATCAGAAACGAGTAGCGACCGAGCAATTTGTGTCGCATCGCGCTTTCCAGCAACAAGCAATGCGGCAATCCGGCCAGGCGTTGCAACGCCCGATGCGGGGCAATTCGAAAATCGAGTTCGCGGACCCAGGGCGGCCCACCCGATTCCGCGTGGGGTGCGGAGGAGTCCCGATGTTTATCCCAATGAATCGATGTAGACACTTAATGTGATGTTCTTGAATTTCGTTTCAGACGTCGCCGCGACGATTCGGGTTGCGTCAAATACCCCCAGCTTAGCGCCTCGTCCTGCACATATTGTTTGCCGAGTTGCAGGGCCGTGGCGGCCTTGCACATTTCGTAGCCCAGATAGAACGCGTGGGCGGCATCCAGGTTGGCCGGTTTGAATTGTAACAGCTGGTGAAACAATTCGAATGGATCGCGATCACGCCACAACTTGCCTCCACCCATCAACAGAATTTCACCATTTTCAACAAACAACCGGTAGTTGTGGTCGCGAATGTCGCTGGCCAACTGCTGCGCATGTTCGTTTCCCATTTCCACCAGGCGCGGATCGCGGAGGCACACCAGCCGTGAATCGAAGTTTTTCGGCGGCACGCCTTGCTGCTGCGCAGCGAACACCAGTCGCCGCGCGATATCGCATTCTTTGACGCTTGTACGCGCCCAATTAATCACTTGGGTGGTCAGCACGCTGGAGACGTTTAGTTCCTGGCAAATGGCCAGCAGGATCAAGTTGACACCTGCCGAATCGACGTCGGTCAATTCCGTCAAGTTACCGATGCCCATCATCATGGCGGCGTCGGGCCAGATTCGCCGGGCCTCCAGGTAACGTCCCAGGCTAGCGGCGAAACCGGTTCCGATCGGTTCGAGGATCGGGTCGATACGAAGCGGCACATTTTTCTGCGCGAGAAACTCGACGGTCTCAGCCAATTGCAACCAGTCACCAGCGTTGTCGGGAATGGTAACGACTTCACAGCCCCAATCCGCGGCAGCCCGACGATTTGAGGAATTAACGCTGAGCACCAGTTCGGCACCGCCCGTCACGGCTGCCTGGATTTCCTGCGGATTTAAACTGTCAATCGACACGCGAAATCCAAGATCCACCAGCTCGGCAACTGTTGTCTTGACGCCTTTCCAGGTTTCACCAGGTTGGCAACCGATGTCGATCACGTCGGCGCCGTCTGCCCGCAGCGACTCGGCTTGTTCAATGAGGCAAGCGAGTTCTAACCTCGGCGCGTGGTTAATCTCCGCAATGATTTCAATGTCGTAGTTTTCCAGCGATGCAGTCTGGCGGCTGCCCCCGAAAAATTCCGGCAGCCGCTTGAGATCCTTGGGGCCAATTTCGACCGGCACCCCACAATGTTGATGAATCGGGTCGAGATCGCCATCGACATAGCCAGGCAACACGACGCGATGGCAACTCTCGGGCATCTGCAGGTGCCTGGCAATCCAGGCGGGCGTCATCAAGGCCGCCACGGTGATCGGCATGACTTGCATGACGGGTTGGATATCGAATTCGCTGCGCAGCTCCTCCAGCATGTCCTGCAATGCCGGTGCGGCCAATCGTCCGGTAATGAACAGGATTTGTTCGCCCGCATATCGATTTGTAGCGTTCAATGATATTTGCCTTGTTGCGAGCGTATTCGGAGCGGAATGCGAGATTTTTTCTTGTAGAGCCTAACGGTCCGGCTTATTCTAAAACATTGGCAACTCACATCGAGATTGCGTCACGACGGCAAACGAATCTCGCCGCCCCAGTTGCAAATCGTCGCCAAAACCGCTTGGCTGCGAGGCCACTTTTCTTGTCATCACCTTCTCGTAACTACCATGACGTGCCCACATGAAAACGCTCCGCTACGCGAAACGTCTCATCGGATTTGAATCACCCAGCCCGCAATCGAACCGGTTGATCAGCAAATACCTTCAAATGAAATTGACCAAGCACGGGTTCGTCGTTGAAAAAATCGAATACCGTGACGAGAATCGCGTCCGCAAAGTCAATTTAATCGCAAAGAAAGGCAGTGGTCACGGGGGTTTGGCTTATTTTGGTCACACCGATACCGTACCTGCCGACGACTGGTTCTCACGAAAATACGGCCCCTTCGAACCCGCCGTTGCCCGCGAACGACTTTACGGTCGCGGCAGTTGCGATATGAAAGGATCCATCGCCTGTTTTCTGACCGCCGCCCAGCGATACAGCTGGGATCAGTTGGCCAAACCGGTTTACATTGTGCTGACCGCTGACGAAGAGGCGGGGTTTCTGGGTGCCCGCTACGTGGTCGAGGAAAGCAAGTCTTTTCGCGAAATGGTCGAGCATCAAACCAAAGGCATCATCGGCGAGCCAACCATGTTGGAGGTGGTCCACGCTCACAAGGGATCTTGCCTGATCACCGTCACGTCCGAAGGCAAGGCCGCCCACTCCAGCACCTCGTTCGGAAAAAATGCCAACCTGGCCATGATCCCGTTCCTGGTGGAGATGAAAAAGATTCACGACGAAACCGAATCGGAATTTGCCTGGAAAAACGCCATGTACGATCCGCCGACGTTGTCCTGGAATATGGTGATCAACGACCAGAACTCCGCCGCGAATATCACGTCACCTCGGACCGTCTGCCAAATCTACACCCGTCCCATGGAAGACATCGATATCAAGCCGCTGTTGGTGCGATGCAAAGAGGCAGCCCATAAAAATGGACTGTCGATCAAGATTGAGGAAATGAACCAGTGCTTTAACACCAATCCAAACAGCCCGTTCGTGCAGGACGCGCTAAAATTGGTCCACCGCCAACGGCCGCTCACTGTGGCCTACGGCACCGACGGTGGCGTCTTTACCGAATTGGAAAATTTGATCGTGTTCGGACCGGGCAATATTGCCCAAGCGCATACGCGCGACGAATGGATCGCGATCGAGCAGCTGACATTGGGCACCGAGCTGTACGCCAAGATGATTCAACACTGGTGTTGCACCGCGTAGCCGCTTATTGGGAAACCGACAGCCACTTGTCCACCTTGCCAAAGGCGCTGGCCAGTTCACCCAGGTATTGCGAATCACCCAGCAGCGCGGGGTGATGCAACAATAGTGTGCCGTCGGCGGCCCGTTGACTGTGGGTCAAATCGGTTGCTTGCCGGCAGCGGCGTGGCGATCGTTTGGTAAAGCCGCGAAATCCGGCGTCGACTGGCACCCCTTCAGCTTGTAATGCGGCAATGACCTCGGCGCGAATTTCGGATTTGGAACACCAAACGGGGAACTTGTAAAACGCCGGGCGGTGGGGGCCGATCCAGGGGTCGTCGCTGGTCGCAAAATGGTCGCTGGTCGCAAAATGATCGAGTCCTTGCAGCAGTTGTCGCAGCTCAATGGCCGAAGCCAGTCGTTGCTGGGTCATCGCGTCCAGACGCTTAAGTTGCGGCGTCAGCACCGCCGCCTGCAATTGGCTTAGCGGGAAAGCGTCATTGCCTCGTTCGGCAAAGACTTTAATGCGTTGCACCACTTCGGCGCGCTGGGTCAGGACCGCCCCGCCCCGCCCCGCCGTTAACAGTTTACTGCCGCCGAAACTCAATGTTCCCGCGTCGCCCGCGCTTCCGGCACGGCGTTCCGTAACGGACGCTCCGGCAACCTGGCACGCATCCTCGACAACCGCAATGCCTTGACGCTGGCAGCTGGATGCGATGGCGGCTACGTCGGCCAACTGACCATGCAAATGCGAAACGATGACGGCACGGGTTTTTTGCGTAAATGCACGCTGCAGTCGATCCGCGTCGACAACCCAACCGCCCGGGCGAACATCGACAAGAACCGGTGTCGCGCCGATGGCTTCGATAGCGCGGAAGTTTCCCGGGAAATCGTAACCGGCTAGCACGACCTCGTCTCCGTGATTGACACCACAGCCGCGCAGCGCCAGTTCGACAGCAACCGTTCCCGACGAACACGGCCAGACGTGATCAACGCCATGATAGGCCGCCATCGATTCAACTAATTGATCCAGTGGCGGGGCGTGATATTTGCCCCAGCTGTTGTCGTCCAAAGCTTGCTGTACCGACGCTCGAATTTCCGGCCAATCGGGCGGCCAAGCCGGCATCGATTTGGTGACGGCTGGCGTCCCTCCATCCACCGCCAGGTGCTGATTCAACTTTTCGTCCGATCTTTCTAGTCCAGAAAAACAGTAAATGACGCGATTCTAGCTGATAGCAATGCGCATCGACATTGACCTGAACGGCCGGGGTTTCCTATTCACTCGGCAATTATGCGCGGACATTCTGCGCCAGTGACCTGTCATCCAAACAGCCCGCAGCGTTTTTCAGGTGTATCGAAGCCCTGCCCAATACCGGTCCGTTGTTTCGACGATTCTGATCGTCTGGCTGTTGGCTGCCGGCGGGTGCCAATGGAGTTCGGATTCGTTGCGTCGCATGGCATCGGTCGCCAGGTGGGGAAACACAGCCGGTGTTGACGTGCGGAAGCGTCCTCGCAATCCGCTGGAACGTCAACTGAACGCCATGACCGGATTCATCGGCCGCGGCGGGGTGCAGCCCAGCGACCGCACTCAGCAATATCTCCGCCGCAACGCGTTAACAAAAAAGTATCGTGAAGATCCAGATTTCATCATCCGCAAGTTCGCCGCCAGAAACCGGGAGCAACCGGACCTGGAGCAACTGTATATCTTGGCGGAGCTGGCGTATGTACAAGGCCAACGTGCCGGTATCGCCGGCAACCAACAAAGAGCCGGCCGGATGTTTTGCACGTCGGTGATTGCCGCATACCGATTTTTGTTCGAGTCGCAATTGGACATCCATCGGAATGCCTACGATCCGCTGTTTCGCAATGTTTGCGATTTATACAACGGTGGGCTGGAAGGCATGATGAGGATCATGCGTGACGATGACGCGTTGCGGCCCGGAGGTACGTTCACGGCCACGACGCTCGGTGGCGAAATGATTCGATTCACGATTACGCTGGAAGGCAGGCCACGCGGCCAATTTGAAAAGTTTGAGTTTGTTTCCGACTTCGACACCGAAGGCCTGCGCAACGTCTACAACAGCTACGGATTGGGAGTCCCCTTGATCGGCGTTCGCGGCGCGGCCCTCGCCGGACAGCCCGACGAGCGTTTTTATCCGCCGGGACTGACCATGCCGCTGACCGCCTTTCTGCGAGTGTTGCCGTCGGAATCATGGGAAGGAGCTCCATCGAATCGCGGGACAAACAACGGCACACCGTCGCGATCGATGCGCCAATGTGTGATCCAGCTGTTCGATCCGCTGGAACAATCTGATGTGCAGGTCAACGGCCGGTCGGCTCCATTAGAAAGTGACATCAGCACGCCGTTGGCGTACTACCTGGATGACCCGCTGCTTGGAACCAACTGGTTTGCCACCGCAGCCATGCTGAATGGCGAATTCGCCAAACAATTTCGCGGGCTGTACATGTTGGAACCGTACGATCCGCAAAAAATTCCCGTGGTGATGGTGCACGGTTTTTGGTCCAGCCCCATGACTTGGACGGAGATGTTCAATGATCTGCGGTCCAGTCAATACATACGCGACAATTACCAGTTTTGGTTTTACCTGTATCCAACCGGCCAACCGTTTTGGTTTAGTGCCCGCCAAATGAGAATCGATCTGGAGCATGCTCGCCAAACACTGGATCCGCACCGCCAATCCGCCAGGTTGGATCAGATGGTGCTGGTAGGCCACAGCATGGGTGGACTGATCTCGCGCCTACAGACGATCGACAGCCAGGATCGGTTTTGGAGCCTGGTCTCCAACGGCCAGATTGATCAGCTGCAGGGCCAACCGGATACCATTCAGCAACTGCGCAGTACGCTGTTTTTTGAAGCCAATCCTTCGGTCAGCCGCGTGATCACTTTGGGCACACCGCATCGAGGCAGTAATTTTGCTAATTCCGTGACCCGCTGGATCGGCAATCAGTTTTTTCGCTTGCCGAGCAATATGACGAACGAATATCGGCGACTGGTCGACGAGAATCCCGATGGATTTACGAATCCGGAGTTGTTGACGATTAGCACCAGCATCGACTCGCTTGCCACCGATTCCCCGTTCTTTGCCGCCTTGGAGGATGCACGCCCCCGCCCCGAAGTGAAATTCCACAACGTAATTGGCGTTTACAAACCGCAGGGCGTCACCAAATGGATCGTCAATACCGATGAACCCACCGACGGCGTCGTACAGGAATCCAGTGCCCGGTCCCACGAGGCGGTATCGGAGATTGTCGTGTCGGCAGAGCACTCCAAGATCCACCAGCACCCCGAGGCCATCTTGGAAGTCCGCCGCATCCTCCTCGCCCATGCCAATCGGTTGGCGGCGGCCGGGCTGAACGGCGACTCGCCGAGGGACGGCAATCAAGTGCAACAAGCCGGCTTTCGCGCCGACGAAGCCAAACGCGATGGGACGTGGAAATCAACACCGGATAACCGAGACCCGCGATATTGGCGGTGAGCGCGCCGACGACACGGGGTCGTGGCCAGCCAAAATGGGACAGCGTTTACGGGCTGGTGATCTGGTCGATGATTTGACGCAACCGATTGGTCTTATTTTCTTCCAGCGACAATTCGCTGGCCGGTGATTCGTCCAACAAGCTTGCGTCGATTGGGTGAGGCGTCGCGGAGTCAGATTGCGGCTGGCTCCGATCAGCATCTTTGGGAATCACGCGGAGCTTGGAACCGGCCGGATCCGGTTCGTACGGATCCGTTTTGAATTCAACGGTGACTTCTCGCATTTCGCGACGGGCGGGCAATTCACCGCGGACCACGTGCACGTGGCGCGGCGCCTCGATCCCCAGCCGTACCGTGTTGCCGCGGATTTTCAGCACCGTGATTTTAATGTCGTTGCCGATGAGAATTTGTTCGTTTTGCTTCCGTGATAGTACGAGCATGCAGTCACTCCATTGAAAAGCCGTTGTGAGAATTTGCTTTGTCGACAAGGCAAATTTCCACGTTCCTGTGCCAGATTAGATCCGAGCGATTGGCCCGAATTTGCAACTTTGATCCGCCTTTAACATTTTTCGCTGTTGACCGTAATTATTCAGCAAATAATACGGCGAATTGATCAAAAAGGTTTTAACAATGGAATTTATGTCGAGAAATTTTTTTTTGATAGCATTGGACGCTCCCAGTCCGAGTTGGAAAGTTGGGTCTTTCGCCAACCTAAATTCGTGCGCCGTCGCGTGCTGGCAAGATCCTCGCCCGACTTCAGCTGCCCACCTGATCCCACCGAACTCTGGGCGAGTTCGGCTACGGTGTCAGCTCAGTAGCTGACGTCGCACAGACTTCAGACGATCGGATATGTAGCTAGAGTCGCCAGACGTCGCCCAGACTTCAGACCTGGCCGCCCATTAACGTGCATCAACCTACATCGTTTCGCGGCGGTTCAGTTTATCGCGCAGTTTCGCAGCCAGTTCATACTGTTCCGAAGCAATCGCTTCCGCCAATTGCTCCTGCAGCGTCATTCCAACGTCGTAGCGATTCCGCAAATTCTCACGGAATTCATCCAAGCGCTGCACCAATTCGTCTTCTTCGAACTGCTCTTCCGCCTCGTATTCCACAAACAGCTCTCGCAGTTTATCCAAACCGCGATTGACCTCTTCGATCGCCAGCTCGGGTCCGTTTTCGTGTTGCAGCAGGTCCAGGGCGGCTGCCTGCGTGCGGTGATACAGCACGAATGGCCGATATTGTTCGTGCGACAGGGTCCACTGTTCACTGGGCGAATGATTGCGGCAAAAATCCATTAAGGCCAGTGTGTGGTCAGCGTCCTGCACTGCCAATTCAAATTCTTTCAGCTGTAACCAGCAGACGCGGCGGTGATAGTACTGCACGAATTCCCGATCGACTTCCATGCACTGTTCTTCGTTCAGCACGAGCTTGTCGTTTTTACCGTTGGAAGCGGTGTGCTGGAGCAAATCCAGATACGAAGCCTCGCCATCGGGCCGGGTTCCGTCAGGCCGGCCGTCGATTTCCAGCTGCAACACGCCTAGATCGACGCGAATTTGCAGCACATCGCGATCGTTCAGGGCAACGCGGCGCACATTGCTCCCTTGTGGATCAAACATCCAGTTCTGCAGGATATGATCGATGTCGTCGCGAGCTGACATGGGTCCAGCAGACACGCCTGTAAAAGTCTTGGTGACGCCACTCGGTGAAGCGGAGGCAACACGTTCCCTGGCTGCACTACCCGGCCTAAATTAGCACAGAAATCGCCTGCGCGCACAGATCAGATTATTGAAATGTACGGCAATCGACACTCTACCGCAAAATTACCATATCCCGCGTCGGCGTGACGGACGTTTTATGAAAGAACCGACTCTCAATCCTTGATTTCAAGCGTGTATTTTTCGGTTTCGATGATTTCCGGTGTGTTGTCGCCGATGAAATACAGGTTTCGATAGGCCTGTTTTTCCGCCGATTGGCGCCGCAGCTTGCGCACGTCCAGTACAAATAGCGTGGCCGTTACGATGGTCCAAATCAGGGCCTCTGGAACATAGGCCCAACTCAACAACAGCGTGGCCGGCAATATCAGGATGCCCAACCAGGCGAAGTAATACAGCCAACCTTTTCCTTGCTGCGGCAGCGGCCACCGCTGTGTGGCGTCGCGAAACCAGTCGGGATTGCCAAACATCATCCACCTCATATGGCAAACGGGTTAACTCTGGAGGCAGTGTGCCGGGGAAGCCACCTTCGCTGCTCCAGGTACAAGTTGAATATTCGCGGCGGAGGATGGGATCTTGGCAATTATGGGAAAATTTTCCCGGTAAAGCTCGCGACGCGCCCGTCAAGGTTGGATGCCCCGCGTGGTTGATCGCCAACCTGAAAAGCAATTCAGCCATATTTCGCGTTTTGTTGTGCCGCGCCCCAAATTGGCGAAAGGTAGTTGGGCGCGTTACAAATTCTCTCGCTTGGGCGAACGGCGCAGTCGCTTGGTTTCCGAGCGTCGCCGTTTGTTTGTCAATCGGCGCTGTTTGGCCGCTTTGGAAACGGATCTCGGTTTCCGCTTCTTGGGGGGCGTGGCCACCGATAAAACCATCTCTTTGAGCTTGTTCAAACAATCCGCCACATTTTGTCCCTGATCGCGAAACCGCTGGCTACTGATCACCAATTCGCCGTCCCCCGTCATGCGCCGCTTGTAGCGGGCAATCATTCGCTGCCTCACGTCATCGGGCAGCTGCGCGGATTTTTCCAGATTCCAACGCAATTGAACTTTTGTATTCAGCTTGTTGACGTTTTGACCGCCGGGTCCGCTGGAGCGAGAGAACTTGAATTTAATTTCGCGGAGCGGGATCGAGATTTGGGAGTTGATTACAAGCATTTTCGGATTCGTTTACCGCTCGGCGCAGCTGGATTAAAAATTCTGTGGAGAGGATCAGTCCACGGGTACCGGATGTTGTATCATATAAGTTCCGTGGTGAGGTTTATTTGGGGCAAGCTCGGTGAATTCGTTTCAACGCGTCCAACAGGTTGGACTGATTTCGTTCATCGTCGGTTCGCTTGTAGCGGGCTGTTCTCGGGAAAATTGCCCCCACCCAAATAGCGCGGCGTCGCATACGCAGTTTGAAGAGCAACTCAAACCATCTCTGTGGACCCGTGCCGGCGTCGACTGGCCGAGCTTCCTGGGTCCCAATCGGGACGGCAAATCGACGGAAACCGATCTGAAAATACCTTGGTCCTCTGACACCCAATTGCCACTGTGGACTCACCGAATTGGCGAAGGTTATGGCATGGGTTCAGCGGCCCAAGGTCGTTACTACCATTTTGATCGGGTCCGTGATTCGGCTCGGCTGGTTTGTCTGAATGCGGAAACCGGGAAAAAGCTGTGGGTGTTTAAGTATCCATCGACGTACGTGGACATGTGGGGATTCGATGGCGGCCCCCGCTCCAGCCCCGTAATTGATGACGATCGAGTGTATATTTTTGGCGTCGAAGGCATGTTGCATTGCCTGGACGCGAGAAACGGCGAGTTGAAATGGAAAGTCAACTCGGCCTCCGAGTTCGGCGTGGTGCAAAACTTTTTTGGTGTCGGCAGCACGCCGCTGGTGCATGGTGCTCGGTTAATCGTCATGGTCGGAGGCAGCCCGCCCCAGTCACAACGAGTTGCCCGCGGAAAATTGGACCAGGTCGAGCCGAACGGTTCCGCCATCGTTGCCTTTGACAAACACACCGGGGACATTCAGTACCAGACTGGTAATGATCTCGCCAGCTACGCGTCCCCCATCGTAGCCACGATTGATGGCCGCCAGCTCGGTTTGGCGTTTTGCCGGCAGCGGCTGATCAGTTTTGATCCTGCCGACGGCCAGATTTTTTGGGAGTTTCCCTGGCGGGCTCGCAAGCTGCTAAGTGTCAATGCCAGCACGCCAATCGTGTGGAATGACCAGATCCTGATCACCGAATGTTACGGTCCTGGAGGTGCCTTGATCCGTGTCCAGGACGAAAAACCGGAGGTCGTGTGGTCGGACGCGGAAAAACATCGCGACAAATCCGTCGCCTGCCACTGGTGCACGCCGATCGTTGTCGACGGATTTGCTTATTTGAGCTCCGGTGAAAAAACCGTGGAAGCCGAGTTGCGTTGCGTGGACCTGTCGACCGGCGAAGTGAAATGGTCACACCGCGGTTTGAGCTGGATTAGCCTGTTGCTGGCCGGCGATTACTTGATTGCGCTTACGGAAAAAGGGCGATTATTCTGTTTCAAGCCGGATCCCGAGCGGTTTGAGATCGCCGCTGAACTGGAGCCACCCCAGCTCCGCCTGGTTGGCCCCTGCTGGGCGGCCCCGATTTTGTCGCACGGTTTGCTTTACGTTCGCGATGCGAACAAAGTCGTCTGTTTCAACTTGCGGCGGTAGAGGGGAATGTTTTTTGAGGACCACATCCTCGGGTGCGTAGCTGAAGTCGCCAGGACTTCAGACATCTCGAATGCTCGAGAAGCACACCCACTTGTTGCTGCGAGCTGATCTTGCCAATCTCGTGCCAGCCAAATCCGCATCTTGGCGACTTAGCGTCTTCGTGTCGTGGCCGTTGCGGCACGAGCTTGACGTCGCGCTAATGCGTCGTGTAGATGTTTTGCCGCATTCGCTTCCAAAATGCCAACGAGTGATCCATCCGATGGCGATAAGAAAGTTCCGCCAGTTCGGGGCCGTGCAATTCGACTTCATAAAATCCATCGTAGCCAAATTTTTCCAACCGGTCGTACCATTCGGCGACGGAAATGTCGCCGTGACCCAAGAGGCAGCGATGCGGCAAGTCATGGTTTTTGCGATCGGCTAATTGCACCAACGCGATCCGCTTGACCAGTTCGTCCAGCGATTCGTACACGGTAGCATCGCGTCCGACGTGAAACAAATCCAGCACCAGGCCGACGTGTCGCGGCGAGTAACGCGAAACGACATCGATAGTTTCTTTGAAAGATTCCGCGACGGTCCAATTCGCGCATTCGCTGGCTTGCATCAATTCCAGTGCCAATCGCACTCCGTAGTCGGCTGCGATCGGCACCAGTCGATTCAGGGCGCTGGTCAGCAGTCGATTGGCGTGCCCGCGGGTGTGCCCTCCCCGCCCGCCGGAATGAACAATCAAGCAATGCCCGCCCAATCTTGCGGCGGTGCGGATCGCGGCTTTGGCGTCGTCAATGGCATCCTCGTGAGAAATTCCACAGGTCCCGGTAAAACCGCCGGCCCAGGACAAGCTCGAGACGCGCATGTCATGTTGGTACAGCAGATCGCTGGCCAGCTCAATTTCCGAATCCGATAGTTTTGTCCTCCACAAGCCGATAGCTTGGATGCCGCGCTGTTGATACTCCGTTGCTTCCTGTTCCAGTGACCAACGATAAGTTGAAAACTCGCTGATCGCAAATCGCCTCATGCGTTGATTCTCCCCTCACAGCTGGTTGTCGAAACGTCACAGTATGCGAACGGTGTCGATTTCTGTAAACACGAACCATAGCGCCTCGCAATATTTTTGCAAATCATCCGGAAGTTTTGAACGCCGATTAGCGCCGCATCCCGCCAGGCGTGCGGCGCGCGCGTGGAGGGACCGCGATGACTGCAATCCATTAGTGATCGAACCAAAGCGGTTGGGGCGACGTACCAATGCCATCCATTGTCTAGACGTTTGACAAACTGACGTGCCGTCTAGCGGTGGGAGATCGTTTTGCGGCACAAAAAAAATGCTGGCAAAGTTGCAACTGCGCCCAAACTTTTTCTATTTTTTCTGATCAAATGAATGCAAATTGCGTATAATCGAGCGACCAAATCGGCAACGGTGACCTGACCATCCAACTTGCTTGGAATGGACTCTTAGCCGCTTATCAACCAGACGAAACACCAAATTCAGCTGAGCCGTTTTGATTTGGTCAGCATGCGTTATTGGTGAAACGCGTCCGTAGCAACACAGGATGGTGCGTATGGAATCTATCACGGTAGGAGTACCATGTTCGGACCAGGATATTTTGCGACGCGTTACCTGCTATCTTTCGACGCGGCACTTCCCGGCATTCCGCGAACTTGATGTCGAAGTCGATCGGGGAATTGTGACCGTTTCCGGAGTTTTGCCGTCGTATTACGAAAAGCAAGTGGCGCTAAACACCTGCCAACGCGTGGCAGGCGTGATCGAGCTGGTCGATGATATCCTGGTGGAAGAGCAATAATTTGCCTTCCCGCTCACGGGATACTGGCCAGATTTGCAGGAATGCGGCCGATTTGTCGCGTGGTCTATTTCAGATTCCAGGCCGTTAACCAGAACTGGCCGCCCCGCCGCATTTCGTAACGGTTGACCAGCTGCTCGTGCATGTCGGGCAAGTGACCGGCGCCGTAAAAGATGCCCAGGCGTGTTTTTCCCGCATCGATCTGCTCCTGCATGATTTCCAGCGCTTTGCGATTGCGGTGATTGATGATCGTCGAGCCGTCTTTGCCCTCAAAAATGACCAGGCCGGATTCGAGGTTTTGCATTTGCTGAGCCATGATTTTTCGCAATTCTTGCTCGCGATTGTTGGAAAATAGCGCCATCATCAATTCCACATCGCTCATGCCTCCACTGTTTTGCATGGCCATTCCTTGCCCGATGGCACGAAACGCCATCTTCAAAAAACTCTCGTCGTTGTTTGCCATGCTTTCCAGAAACTCCTCCGGGGTCATGTCGGCATGCACAAAGTTGTCGACGGTGTAATCGATGTGGTCCAGTTGAAACTCCAGTCCCAACATGGCTTGCATGCCTTGTTGCAGAGCGGCAATGGGATTCATACCGCCGGAATCGCGGCCGCCGCGGGGAATCACCGTTCCTTCGGGAGCCACCAGTTCATACAGGAGCGAGTCGTATTTTTGAAATTGCTCGTTGAGTTGCTCGTAATAAGCCTTTTCACCGATGTGCACGACGCCAATCAAATCCACCGTAACCAGATCCCCCTTTTCATTCTTGGTCACGTACCGCGTCACCGAGGTTTCCATGGCGACTGGCGAGCGTTTGGCATCGCGGCGGACCCGTAAAAACAAATCAATGTCGATTTCTTTTGCCGATTTGGCCGAGTCGGACTCGTCGGTCGGCTGGTCCGTTACCGCTGCATCTTGCGTCCCGGGCTCCGGCGCCGCCGGTTGCTGCGCGGCGGCAGTTTGACACCAGGCGGCCGCGCCCATCGTCAACGTGAGCAACCATATAAACAGTGGCAGTTGAGTGTTTCTCATTCGGATTGGGCCCTGATAGATCGGGGAGTTACAAAAGATATCGGCGTTTTGTCGGCATCGGCGATTCGCGCTCATCCGCAGTGCGAATAACAAACCGTGCACCGATGGTGTACGAATCCGCTGCAAGTATAGGGCGCTTGCCAAAAATGAGCAATCAACAATTGTGGTGGCGACGCCATGATCCAACACCGGTGTCTTACATCAGCTGAGCGATTGACCGCGATAAACCGTTACGTCGCCGCCTCGCGAGAGCAGAACCGAAGCGGGTCGATTTTTCAGGTAGCGACGAAAGTTGTCACCCAGCAATGCTCGCGTATCACAATCAAATGATCCGGAAGCGGCATCCCACACCAGCCAGGGCGCTTGGCGAATCGCGTACTCAATGGTCTTACCTTGGCGGGCCACGTAAAAATATTTGGGATTAAGAAAAAAATCTTCCTTGGTGTCGGCCATTTGTTTGCGGACTTGCGATCGCCCTTTGACTTTGAACTGGTTGTCCGACTCGCCGATCGTCCACTGGTAATCGGCTTCGGGCATGATTTCCAAGTTGGCTTCGCGAAACCCCCTGGTGTCGCGCGTGATCGATTCGCATTCAAAATTTCGCTTGAACAGGAATTTCAGGATTCGCGCGGCCCATTTGCTGGATACGAAACTGCGCAGCAGGCAAAACCCCCGCCGCAACTCATTGTTGACTTCGCGCTGCACGTAAAACCGCAGGCTGACGTTTTCAAATGACTGGATAAGCACCAGCTGGCCGCCATACGGCTGCAAATTGAGCACGTGTTTGGCCATCATGGTCACGAAGCAATTATCGTGGTAGGTATCCAGCTGCGTTCCCGGCGGCACGTATTCGCTGAGCACTCGCCGATCGACATCAAAGTTGAGCGCGACAATCTCGCGCCACTGTGATTTCATAAGCAACTTTTGACCCATCACGTCTCCATTGGCTTTGGCTTACGGGACGTCGCTCGCGTCACGAAATTTTCTCCAGCGAGCGATCGCTTGTTGGCGTTGTTCGTCCGATCGAAAACCGGCCAACGTGTAGGGAATGATGTCGATGCGGTTGCCGCGCGGCCCCAAGTAGAAACCGAAATCCTCATAGGATAAATCCGCGATATGAATCAGCGCGCCCAGAGCGATGTCACCGATTCTGGTTTCATAAGTTTGTCGTTTTCCCTGTTCATCCACGCGGGTCGTGCGAAACACATGCGTCGCGTCGTCGAGGTATTTTTCCAACAATTCAAAATGCGAGGCGTCGCCGAACCGGGCGATCAAATCGATGGCTTCGCGGTGAGACGCGCTCGCCATGTGTTTTTCGGCTTCCAGACAAACAACCGCCGGAACCAATCCGGCCTTCAGATTTCTGCCCCGCGCCAACCGCAGCCTGGCCGCCGTCAAATTGAGGTTCTCATCGGGGCTGGCAACCCATTTCTCAATCGACTGGGCAATCACCTGCTCGGTCGCATCGCGGACATTGGGTCCCTTGATGGGAGTCAACTCAAAAATCTCGGCCAATTTCAATTGCAACTGCACCGGGACCTGCGGGGGCGTGGCACCGGTCGAGGCGGTGTTCGCCGGTTCGACAAAAAACGTCGCCAGTAAAAACCCGATGGCGGCCACCAACGGGTCGTCCGATTTGACTTGGTTGACCCGCCGCGCTTTGAATTCGGCCAACAGGTCGTTTAATTCGTCGACCCGCTCCTCCGCAGGTGACTCGGCCGACCCCATTGTTTGGCTGCGCTGCTGATACATTTTGGCAAACAGCTGCCGAAGCGGAGTCGTGTCGCCGTACAACGCTTCGAACATAGTCCAGCCGGGCAGGCTCGCTTCGCTCTGATTCAAAAATTGCTGGATTTGCCGATTCACGCGGTCGCGGACGATGATCCGCGATAAACGCAACACCTGCATGCTGACTTCGCTGTCTCCTTCGTGGCGAAAGCGGCTCAAGACCGGTAAGGCAGGTTCGCCAATCTCCAGCAGCCGCCGCGCTGCCATGCGCCGCTGGTCGAAATTGTCACTGGACAGCTGTTGGACAAGTAATTCGATTTCGTCTGCCCCTTCGACTTGGCGACTGGCCATCGGCCGAGGCGCGCGGAGTTCCCAGGCGGCCAACCCGGGTGGGTCCGCCAATGTATGAGCTGCCAGCCAAGTGGTCCCGATCCACAAGATTGCCGGGAACGGGCTGACGAAAATCCCCAGCGGAGTAGGCGTCCGCATGATTGCTGCCGTCCGGAAAGTGGTTGTTTGGCCCGCTTTTAGTATAAATCGCGGCATTCTCTGGAGATAGCTGAGAAAATGCGGCCCGAGTCGCCAGACTCGTGCGGACAGCCGTGAATCAATCCAACCGAATCGAGGTTTTGACGTCTGGCGACTTCAACTACCCTGACGCAATCACGGCGTTGCGCAACTCGCGAATCGTTCGAAGGCCGGTAGGAACCGGGCGAATTCAGTCGCTTGGCGGCAATGGCGTAAGGCTGGTTTTTCGCGAGTCCGTAAGACTAAAATCTATTTGGTGCGGTGTGATAGGCGAGTTCGTCGTGCGTGCAAGGGGAAGGTCGTCATTCGAGATGGAATCATGAGCGGCAAAATTGGAATCTGGTTGATCGGCGTGGCCCTGTTGGCGATCAATCCATTTACATGGTGCCAGCTGGCGGCCGACGATGTTCAGCTGAATCGACTGATTGCCGAGCTGAATCATTCCCATTTTGAAACTCGCCAGCGCGCCTCCAGCCAGCTGATCGAAATGGGGCTGCCCGCGGTCCCAGCCTTGGTGAAACAGGTGATATCGGGCAAGCCCGAACCGGCCATGCGATCGGCCAAAATTCTGCAGCAGATCGGTATTCGCGGAGACGAAAGCAGCTTGATGCGAATTGCCCTGCTATACCGATTGCTGGCCGACCAGGGATACGACCAGTTTGCCGACCGCGCGGTGCAACTCAAACGACAGTGGAAAACGATGCGGGCCCGACACACGGTCGAGCGGCTTGAGCAATTGGGGGCGCAGGTTTCAATCATGGGTACCGTCGACATGGACATCATGTTTCTGGACACGGGCGTCGCCAAACCGGAAATCTTTGATTTGAATGAGCCGCCGGCCGTTGAAAAACCGGCCGGGCCCGTGCTGACGCAGGCTGATGTGCTGGAACAGGTGGCCGACATCATTGAGGCCAGCGACGAAGTGAACCAGGCTCGACTGGCCAAGGTGACTGCCGACGCGGCACCGTCCAGGCCGAATGTGGATCCAAGGCGCAATTCCATCGTCGTTGACGGTGCCGGCCGGTTTGTGATGGGCAGTTCGCTGTTTCACGCCGATTCGGATGAGGAAATCTACACCGTGGACATCGGCCCGGAGTTCAATGGCGGGGATTCCGATTTGGAGTTGTTGCAATTGTTGCCCAACGTCCAACAAATCAAATTGCGCGATCGAAAACTCACGCCGCAACTGATTCAAGTGTTGAGGGCCAGCGACAACTTGACCGTATTAACGTTGGAGAACGTCGATTTCGAGTTGCAATCGTTGTTGGCATTCATGCGATCGAAGCCCCAGTTGTATGTGCAAACGGCGGGCACTGCGTTTTTGGGGGTGACGGCCGAGAATGATTTGGAAAGCGGTCTGCCGACATGCCGTATCGAATCGATCATCCCCGATTCGGCGGCCTCCGAAGCCGGCATCATGACCGGCGACATGATTCGCAGCATTGACGACGTGAAGATTCAGACGTTTCAACAATTGGTGGTCGCCATCGCCGCTTACGCGCCTGGCGACGAGATATCGATTGAGATCGACCGCAGCGGCCAGCCCCATTCACTGACCGCCAAACTCAAACCCCGCCCACCGGATTTATTCAGGTAATCGGCGCCAGACACCGATGAATGTCGCCGCAGGCCGCGTGAGGGCCGACAAGAAAACGTTACAGTGCCCCGTTATCTCCCTTCTCCCCCGGGGAGAAGGTGGCCGCAGGCCGGATGAGGGCCGACAAGAAAACGTTACAGTGCCCCGTTATCTCGCTTCTTCCCCGGGGAGAAGGTGGCCGTAGGCCGGAAGAGGGCCGACAAGAAAACGTAAAGTGCCCCGTTATCTCCCTTCTCCCCCAGGGAGAAGGTGGCCGCAG